>NZ_LZKD01000034.1:0-39095 GCF_001668695.1 Mycobacterium sp. E2497 | reverse complement strand
ACCGCGGACAAGAACCTGCAGTCCTTCAGCGACATGGTTGCCCGGGTGGGCCGCAATTCCGCCGGGCTGCACGTGCTCGGCGGCGAGCCGGCGTCCGGTCCGCGCCGGGTGCTCGACCCCGCGATCTACCGGGAGGCCGCGTTGCGCCTGGACCGCCATTTCGCGATCTCGGTGATCGACTGCGGCTCGACCATGGACGCGCCGGTCACCCAGGAGGTGCTGCGCGACTTGGACGCGCTGATCGTGGTGTCCTCGCCGTGGGCGGACGGCGCGAACGCCGCCGCCAGGACCATGGAGTGGCTAGCCGACCAGGGCTTCGACAGCCTGCTGGAGAACAGCATCGTCGTGCTCAACGATTCGGACGGCCACGCCGACAAGCGCACCCGAGCGTTGCTGGCGCGCGAGTTCATCGATCACGGCCGGCCGGTGATCGAAGTGCCCTTCGACCCGCACCTACGGCCCGGCGGCGTCATCGACGTGAGCCACGAGATGGCCGCGGCGACCCGGCGGAAGTTTCTCGAGGTCACCGCGACGATCGCGGAGTACTTCGCGGCTCGCGCCGAGGACCGACGGACGGGCTAGGCCCGCTCGGCAACCTGACCCGCCCGTGCCGACGGGTCGGCGATGGCCTCGATCTTGACCACACGGGACTCGCGGACGGTGAGCACGATGACGGCGAACAGGCGGCGGCCGCTGAAGGCCAACAGGGCCGGCCCCCCGGCGGGGCCGCTGACCAGTGTCACGTCCGGCCACAGGTAGCGCAGCAGGTTGGTGGCCACCGCCTGCGGACCGTGGTTGATCTGTGGCGGCGGCGCCGGGTCGGCCAGGATCGTGCCCACGCCCCACACCGTCGGATCCAGCACGGCGGCCAGCCCGGCGAGGTCACCATTGGCGCACGCGGTGATGAATTTGTCGGTGACGAGCTGATGCTCGGCGGACGCGATCGCGTTGGTTTTGGGTTGCGCGGCAAGGAATTTGGCCCGCGCGCGCCGTGCCAGCTGACGGCAGGTGCCGACCGGGCGGCCCACCGTTTCCGAGATCGAGTCGAAGGGGACGCCGAACACGTCGTGCAACACGAAGGCGACCCGTTCCGCGGGGCTGAGCCTGCGCAAGACCTCCAGCAAAGCGGAGCGGATCTCGTCGTCGAGGGTGATCCGGTCCGCCGGGTCACAGCGGTGCGGCGCGGGCAGCTCTTGGACCTCGCCCGGACGTTCGTAACGCGCGCGGGCCGAACGCACCTGGTCGAGGCAGAGCCGACTTGCGACCACCGTCAGCCAGCCCCGGACGTCCTCGACCTCGCCGACCTCGGTCCGTGAGAGGCGCAGAAAGGTTTCCTGCACAACGTCTTCCGCGTCACCGACGTCCCCAAGCATCTGGTAGGCGAGGTTGACCAGATACGGGCGGTGACGACGCCAGGCCTCGGCGACCTGGTCGTCCGCTGACTGCGACTGGTTCATGACTCTTCGACGATCTGCTGCGGCAAAAAGTTACGGGTTCTCGCGGGTAACTTTTCCACCTTTCGCCCCGTCCTTGGAGCAGCACAGAAAATTCCGAAAGGAGCCATGCCATGACCATCGTGGTAACCGGGGCGACCGGCAACGTAGGGCGCCCTCTCGTCGCCGCGCTCGCCGGCGCGGGAGCGTCGGTGCGGGCGGTGACCCGCACGCCGGAGACCGCCGGGCTTGCGCCCGGCGTCGAACTCGCACGCTCGGCGGCCGAGGCGCTGCCGGGCGCGTCGGCGGTGTTCCTCAACTCCCGTGCGCTGGGCGCCGACTTGGAAGCAGTGGTGTCCCAGTGCGTGCGCGCCGGCGTCACCAAACTGGTGGCGCTCTCGGCGATCAACGCCGACGACAACTTCGCCCGCCAGCCGTCCCGCTTCCGAGGGGACCGCAACAGGGAGGTCGAACAGCTCGCCGTCGACTCCGGCGTGGCGTGGGTGAGCCTGCGGCCCACCGTCTTCGCGACGAACTTCGCCGGCATGTGGTCAGCGCAGATCCGCGCGGGCGATGTGGTTTTCGGGCCATACGCCGCGGCATCGACGGCACCGATCGTCGAGACCGACATCGCGGAGGTCGCGGCGCGGGCGTTGCTCACCGATGAGCTTGTCGGCCAGCGGATCCCGCTGACCGGTCCCCAGGCGTTCACCAACGTGGAGCTCGTCGAGGTCATCGGCGCCGTGCTGGGTCGCCCGCTGCAATATCGGGAGATTCCTACCAGCGCGGTGCGCGAGCGGTTCCTCGCGTTGGGCTTCACCGCGGGCTTCGCCGATGCCTACATCGCCATGCTGGCCGCGACGCTCGATGCACCGGCACTCATCACCCACGACGTGGAGAAGCTCCTCGGGCGCCCGGCGCGGCCGTTCGCCCAGTGGGTCGCCGAGCACCGAGCCGTCTTCGCCGTCGCGAAATGAATAAGGAGAACGACATGTCACAACCGCGTCCGCCGCGCTACCTCAAACCCATGAACAAGGTGATGATGGCCGTCCAACGGCTCGGGATTCCCACCGGTCCGGCGATGGTGTTGACGGTGCCCGGCCGCAAGTCGGGCCGGCCCCGCAGCACCCCGATGACGCCGTTCGAATTCGAGGGCGACATGTACGTAGTGGCGGGCTATCCCGGCGCCGACTGGGCGGCGAACGCCCGGGCGGCGGGCACCGGCGTTCTCAGCCGCGGCCTGCGGTCACAGGAAGTCCGGATCGTCGAACTCTCCGCCGGAGAAGCCCGGCCGGTGCTGCGGGAATTCCCCGCCAAAGTCCCCGTCGGAGTGGCGTTCGCCAAACGGTCCGGGATGGTGCGTGATGGAACGGCCGACGAATTCGAAGCACTGGCGGGACGGCTCGCCGTCTTCCGCTTCGAGCCGGCTTGACGGCCGCCTGCTCGGTCGCCCCAAAGAGAAAGCGCCGCAGCGGTTTCGGCGACCACCGGTCGCCGAAGGTTCACAATCGGCGGCCATGGGCCGGGCCTAGGCCGACTTCGCGGTCTCGCGCACCGGATATCCGTTGCGCTCGGCCAGGGACCGAAGTTGGCGCAACGCGAACGCGCGTGGGCGGCCGCCTTCGGGGATCACCACTCCGGCCCACAAGCCTTCCGCGCCGGCCGACTCCACGGCATCCCGCGCGCACATCCAGCGGCGCGGGCAGGCCCGGCACAGGGCGATCGCCTCGGCGTCGGGGGCGGTGGTCCAGCGGTCGGGATCCTGCGTGCAGGCGCCGAGCGGGATGTTGTACGAAACTGCTGCGGTCATGTCGCGCGCCCTTCTGGCATAGCGGGGTCCTGCATTACACTCACCAAACTATAGCGCTAACCGTTTCAATGCAACAGTTTTCTGTCCGCAACTGAAGTGATCCCTCACAGATGGCGCTTCGGTATGTCGCTGCCGCCGAAGCCGCGAGTGTCGGCGAGTCGCCCACGCGACGGCCGATACGGGTGCGTGAACTGGGTCTTCAGCTGACGGTGGGCACGTGGAGCCGCGCCGGGCCAACCGTAGCGGGCGCGCCGTTACGCCGACCTCGTCGAAGCGCTGTGTTCGCGCACCGGATACCCGTGCAGCTCGGCAAGCGAGCGCAGCTGGCGCAACGCGAAGGTCCGGGCCCGCCCCCCTTCGGGAATCACTACACCGGCCCACAAGCCCTCGGCCCCAGGCAGCTCACACGCCTCCCGGGCGCACGCCCACCGGCGTGGACACCTTCGGCAGAGCGCTTTGGCCTCGGCGTCAGGCGTCGTCGTCCAACGCTCAGGATCCTGCGTGCACGCCCCCTGCCAAAAGCCGTGCTCGGGCGCGGTCATTCTCCCGTCCCGGCACGAGTCATCGCGGCAGTGCCCGCCGTGCAACACAGGCCGCAGCGCACGAAGCGCTGCAACGCCACAGTTAAGCCTCCGAACACGTGACTCCTGCGCGACCTACCTTATTTGATACATGCGTAGTTAAGCACTCGAAAGCGGCAACCGCATGACCGGTAAGTAAAAATGTCGGAGAGGTCGAACCCGCGCGGCCGGCTGCAGATATCCCACCCTCGGCCGTCGCGTGCGGCGGCTGTCGTTGCGCGCCCAACCGTAGCGTGGGCCGGCTTCTCGGAGATCCGCCCGCGGACCATTTCACAGTTCTGACGGCCGAGAAACGTAGCATCTGCGATAGGAATGCCGGGGTGCAACGGTTAGAATCGGCAGGACGGAGAGTCCGCCGCGCTGTTCTCAAGCGAGGAATCACCGGGGATGCAGGCGGCTCGGCGCCGGGCGACAGTCCGTCGGCTCGGCGAGCAGGGAAACGATCGTGCGGAGTTCGCCGGTCCAGCGGGGGGAATGTCGAATCGATATGACTGGGCCATCGGAGACACTGGGGCGACAAGGCCTCGGCGAGTCGAATGAGCGCCACACCGGCTCCCAGACCAGCGATATGGACCCGGGCCTGGTTCGTGCCGGGGCCGCCGCCGCCGCCCGCCGCCGCGAACTCGACATCAGCCAGCGCAGCCTGGCGGCCGACGGAATCATCAACGCGGGCGCTCTCATCGCTTTCGAGAAGGGACGCAGCTGGCCCCGCGAGCGGACCCGCGCGAAGCTCGAGGAAGTGTTGCAGTGGCCCACGGGAACGATCGCGCGAATCCGCCAGGAGGGCACCATGCCCGCGGCAGCCCCTCGGCAGGACAGCGTTCCCGATGGGCGGTCGGCCGCCGGCCCCGGACCCGAGAGCGCGGAGTCGCTCATCGCGCAGGCGGTCGTCGCCGCCGTCGACGGCTGCAGCCTGGCCATCGCCGCGTTGCCGGCGGTCCACGATCCGGAGTTCATCGAGCGGGTCGAGCCCATCCTGTTCGATCTGCGTCAGCTGGAGACGATCGCGGTCCGGGCGGCCCGCATCAGCACGATGACCCCTGAACTGATCAAGGCGCTCGCCCGGGTTCGCCGGCATTACGACGAACTCATGACACTCGCCGCCGGCGCCGCGGATGCGCCATTGGCCCCGCGCCTCTACGCGATGCGGCGGCAGGCCAACCTGTCCGCCCAGGAGACAGCACAGGCGGCCGGCGTGCGCGAGGAGGATGTTGTCCGCGCCGAAGCGGGCGACCCATTAACCGACGACGCCGCCGCAGCGCTGGAAAGGTTGATCGGCGAAATTCATTAAGGCCGGACGCGCCCTTTATTTCGCCGCGACTTTGCGGCGCTTCGCAGCCCTCATGATCGCCCGCCATGTGGCGCGTCCAACCCGCGTCGCTGAGGCCGGGAATACCCGATGCGACAGAGTCGGCCCGGGCGTCGGACCACACGCAGCCGTAGGCCGTGTCTGGCCGTGGCTCGTTGCTTCCGGGGCAACCGCACGAAACGGAGCGGCGTGCGAGCGGACGCACTTGCGACGCGGACGCAGGAACGGGCCATCGCCTCTCTTGTGCCAGGTCGATTCGCATGCCAAGTGGTCGCCGTGCTGGGACCGTCAAACCCGTTCGGGTAAACCAATCCGACTGGGGCTCAGGCCATCTCGCGATCGCACTGCGCGGTCCTCCGGCAGCCAGCGAAGGCCCGATTACGACCGCCAGGCAAGTGCCGCAAGGAACCGCGGATACGTGGTGTCCGATACGGTCGGGCGTTCGTCGCCCAGATCCGCTGCGGCCGTGGGACTGGCCTGATCCAATCGTTCACCGCCCGGCAACCGTGCCGCAATCTTCGCCGCGGACCGCACCAGCCGACCGCTTCGAAACCGCTGGCTTATTACAAAATTCGTGCATCGAGGGGGGTTGGTGCGCTGTTACGCTCGACTCACCGTGCGCACGACCAGCATGGGAGCAACCAGCGTGAAGGGAAATCGACGTGGCTTGGCTTGCAGGTGGAAGTTCTCTGGCGACCGTGGTGCAACGACTTCAAGGCGCGGGCGGGGCCGCCTACAGCGGAGACTGGGTCAGCGCGGCAGCGGGCGGCGCCGCCGCCGCGGGCAAGGCTGTCGAATACTTCGCCAAGACGAAAACCGGACTCAAGGACGCGTTGGATAAAGTCGGGAAAAAGGTGCTGCCGACGCCGACGGCGATTATCGACGGCGCTATGTTGGCGATCTTCCTCGTGGACTTACTTAATGGGCTCTCGTCCCCGGACACGGGATCCGCATTCAGCACCGCCAAAGACAAGTACGAGAACGTCAAGCTCAATCTGGAAGCGGCCAATCCGGACGAACTGCGCTGGACCGGTGAGGCAGCCGACGCCTATAAGGCCATGAACGACACGCTGAGATCACTTGTGCAGCAGATGGAAGAACTGGACAAGCAGATGAAGAACCTGGTGGCCGATCAGGCCGGCAAGGTCAAGCAGGCGCACATGTGCGTAACGGTATCGACCCTGGTACTTACCGCGTGCCTCGGCGTTGCGATGGCCCTGTACCTGATCCCCATCACCGGCCCGGAAATATCGTGCGCGTTCCAGATCGTGGCCGCCTTCGGGGCATGCGCATCGGTCTTCGCGTTCGAGATGTTCACGCTGTCCAATTCGATGTCGATTTCCCACTCGGTCGACGCGCTGTCCATCAGCTATGGCGAGCTCGCCGGCAGGGCGCAAACCGAGATGGCAGGCACGTTCGGCGAGATCAAGGGCGAGGTGGCGGCGAAGACCGCGTCCCAGCTTTCCAGCTTCACGGCCGTTTCCGACGGGCTGTCGGCCTTCGCCGCCGCCCCGACGATCCAATCGTTGGCCAACACCAGCTTGGGCCGCGAGTCCGCTTCGCCGGCGCAACGCGTTTTGCTGGACGCCGCCAGTGAAGCTCACGCGACAAGCTCGACTGACGCGGCGGCGCAGGCTCCGAGTCAAACGGCGCCGGCGGCACCGGCGTTCGCGCCACCCAGCCCCGCGCAGACGGCGCAGATGGCCCAAGCCTCGTCGGCGTTGTCCCAGCCGGTGAACCAGGTAAGCCAGACGGTAAGCCAGACAGTGGGACAGGCACAGCAGCTCGCGGCCTCCGCAAGAGGCCAAGGGGCGGCCGGCGACGCACCCGCCGCGAAGGCCGCCGACGAGGCCGGCGCCGCCTCGGGCGCAGCCGGTGCCGAACGAGCTCCCGTAGAAGTCGCGGAGGCCGGTGCCGAGGCTGGGGCCGACAGGCCCGGCCGCGTCCTGTGATGTCCGTGACGCATCAAAACCAATGCAAGCCAACGCCATAGCGATAGAACAGGAGAAACATCAATGGCCGCATTGAATGTCACACCGGACTACTTGGAGACGCTGGCGGGCAAGCAGGATGCAGCGAAGGGCGTCGCGGGGGAGGCAGCCGGTGCAACCTCCAATCTCACCGTCGCGGTGTGGGTGACCCACGGTGTTATCAGCGGATGCTCCAACGGTGCGTTCAGCAGCGCCGAAGGTGCGCGCCGCACAGCCGGGCAAAACCTTTCGGCCGCCGCCAACGAACTCGCCGCGAAACTGCGCGGCGCCAAAGCGGCGTACAAGGGCGTCGACAGCGAGTTGAGCGGCAACCTCAAAAGCCAAATGCTCGACAACTAATCATGTCCGGTCCCCTCACTGGCGGTCGCGCCGGCCTCGTCGATGACGTCGTCGGCGTGGAGGTGACCATCGACGGGATGTTGGTCATCGCCGACCGGTTACACCTGGTCGATTTCCCTACCGCGCTTGGGATCCGGCAAAACATCCCACAAGAGGACCTGCGCAACCTGGTCTGGAGCCAGGTGCAGCATGACCTCACCGCGCAGGGGGTGCTCGATCAAAACGGTGAGCCTCACCCGACAGTGGCGGCGATGGTCGACACCCTCAGCAGGCCCGACCGGACGCTGGAGGGCCGATGGTGGCGGCGCGATGTCGGCGGTGTCATGGTGCGATTCGCGGTGTGCCGCAAGGACGAACGTCACGTCATCGCGGCGCGAGACGGCGACCTGTTGGTGCTGCAGCTGGTGGCTCCTCAGGTGGGCCTGGCGGGCATGGTGACCACGGTGCTGGGCACTGCCGAACCCGCCAATGTCGAACCGCTGACGGGCCTCGCCGACGAACTCGCCAAATGCACCACCGCGGCGCAGTTGACCGCACACGGCCTCGAGGCACCGTCGGCCCGTATCTACGCCGAGATCATCACCAACCCGAGCAGCTGGGTGGAAATCACCGCCGGCCAACGCCACCCAGGCGGCACGTCTACGCAGACCGACGTGGCCGCCGGTGTCCTCGACTCGGCATTGGGCCGGCTGGTGTCGCTGCCCCGTCGCGTCGGCGGCGAGCTGTACGGAAGTTTCCTTCCCGGCACGCAGGAGAATCTGCAGCGCGCCTTGGAGGCGCTGCTCGAGTTCCTCCCCGCGGGCAGCTGGTTCGATCACGTCGGAGCCGCCGAAGCCTCGTACCGGGGTTGATTCTGCCGTTATCTATTCAGTACGGAAACCAGAAAGAAGAACCTTCATGCCCCAGCACGACGACCATGATGACCTCTCCGCCCTCGACTTCTCCGCGCACCATTCCGACTCCGACGATCACGGCCTACATCACTCCGATGCCCTGGATTTTTCCTTCACCGAAGACGGCTTCGAGGAAACGCCCGCCGACGCGTTCGATGAGTACGCACCCACAGAACCCGATGACAGCGAAACGGAGCTGGCGGCCATCGCCTCGGTGACCGAGGCCGAGGACGAAGAAGAAGACGAAGAAGAAGGTCTTGCGCTCTTCACGGTGACCAATCCCCCCGATACGGTGTCGGTGTCGGCGCTCATCGACGGGAGGACGCAGCGGGTCACCCTGTCGCCGAAGGTGACCAACATGACCGAATCGGAACTCGCAGAAGAGGTTCTCGTCCTTGCAGACCTGGCCCGGCAAAAAGGGCTTGCAGGCCAACGCACGTTCTTGCAGGAAGATCAAACCGTGACGGAAAGCCTCGACCAGCTCGGGATAGCCGACACCGACGTCATCCGAGAGTTCATGGACGCGGTGTATCCGTTGCCGACGGCCGAGCAGGCCGATATGGCACAGGCAGAGGTCTTCGCCGCCCGATACACGAATGACGAAACCGACAAATGAGCGCACAGCTGGCCGGCCTGTTCGAGAGTGCGGTCGGCATGCTGCCCATCTCGGAGGCACGGGCGCTGGACCTGTTCACCGAGATCACCAATTACGACGAGTCGGCCTGCGACGCGTGGATCGGCCGCATCCGTTGCGGTGACACCGATCGGGTGACACTGTTCCGCGCCTGGTATTCCCGCACGAACTTCGGACAACTGGCCGGGGCCGCCCAGATATCGATGAACGCCGTCAACGCCCGGATCGCGATCGGTGGCCTATACGGCGACATCACTTACCCGGTCAACTCGCCGCTGGCGATCACCCTGGGTTTCGCGGTAAGTGAAGCGGCCCAAGGCAATTACGCCGACGCCATGGAGGCCTTGGAGGCAAGTCCAGCGACCGGCGCCGAGCACCTGCTGTCCTGGGTCAAGGCGGTGGTCTACGGCGAGGCGCAACGTTGGACGGAAGTGATCGAAGAGGTCCGCGGCGCCGGCAAATGGCCGGACGCGTTCCTGGCGGCCGCGGCCGGCGTCGCGCACGGGGTCGCCGCGGCGAACCTCGGTCTGTTTACCGAAGCCGAGCGCCGGCTCACGGAGGCTAACGCGTCGCCTGCCGGCGAGGCATGTGCGCGCGCCATCGCCTGGTATCTGGCGATGACGCGCCGCGGACAGGGAAACGAAGAGGCCGCGGTGGCGCTGCTGGAGTGGCTGCAGACCACCCACCCGGAGCCTAAAGTCACTGCCGCCCTCAAGGATCCGTCGTATCGGTTGAAAACCACCAGCGCCGAACAGATCGCCGCGCGCACCGACCCCTGGGACGCGTCCACTGTCGTAGCCGACACCTCGGGACGGGAGAAGCTGCTCGCCGAGGCGGAAGCCGAGCTGGAGCGGCAGATCGGGCTCAGCCGCGTCAAGGACCAAGTCGAGCGGTACCGCGCCGCCACGCAGATGGCGCGGGTTCGGGCCGCCCGTGGCATGAAGGTGGCACAGCCGAGCAAGCACATGATCTTCACCGGACCGCCCGGTACGGGCAAGACGACGATCGCGCGGGTGGTGGCCAACATCCTGGCGGGGCTGGGCGTCATCCCGGAACCGAAACTCGTCGAGACGGCACGGAAAGATTTCGTCGCCGAATACGAAGGGCAGTCGGCGGTGAAGACCACCAAGACCATCGATCGCGCCCTGGGCGGCGTCCTGTTCATCGACGAGGCCTATGCCCTCGTACAGGAACGGGATGGACGGACGGACCCGTTCGGCCAGGAGGCGCTGGACACCCTCCTGGCCCGGATGGAGAACGACCGGGACCGACTGGCGGTGATCATCGCCGGTTACAGCTCCGATATCGACCGGCTACTGGAGACGAACGAGGGGTTGCGGTCCCGGTTCGCCACCCGTATCGAATTCGACTCCTACTCCCCGGAGGAGATCCTGGAAATCGCGAAAGTCATTGCGGCCGGGAACGACTCCGCCCTGAGCGCGGAAGCCGAGGACAACCTGCTGGCGGCGGCCAAGCTGCTCAGTCAGCGGACGGTACGCGGCAAGCCTGCGCTCGACATTGCCGGCAACGGCCGCTACGCGCGACAGCTCGTGGAGGCGGGGGAACAATACCGTGACATCCGCCTGACCCGGGCGGTCGATTTCGAGAGCCTCGACGAGGATCGCCTAAGGGAGATCAACGGCGAGGACATGGCCGAGGCGATCGAGGCCGTGCACGGACGCCTCAACCTCGTCGAGTGACGTATGGCGAGTTTCCGGCTCACGACCAAGGTGCAAGTCAGTGGCTGGCGCTTTTTGCTCCGGCGTCTAGAACACGCGATCGTCCGGCGCGACACCCGCATGTTCGACGACCCGTTGCAGTTCTACAGCCGGTCGGTGTCGCTCGGCGTCGTCGTTTCGGTGTTGATCGTGGTCGGTGCGTTGGCGATGGCCTACTTCAAACCGCAGGGCAAACTGGGTAACGGCAACCTGTTCGTGGACCGCGGGACGAACCAGCTTTACCTCAAGGTCGGAAGCGAACTCCATCCCGTCTACAACCTGACCTCGGCGCGGCTGGTGCTGGGCAACCCGGCCGAACCCGCGACGGTCAAGTCCGCCGAGCTGAACCGCCTGCCGAAGGGCCAGTCCATCGGGATCCCCGGCGCCCCCTATGCCACCCCCGTGTCGTCAGATTCCTCCTCGGCCTGGACGTTGTGCGATACCGTCGTGCGGGCCGAAAGTGCCAATCCCACAGTGCAAACCGGAATCATCGCGATGCCGGTGGTAATCGAGCATCCCGCGATCGACCCGATCCTGCCCAGCGAGGCGCTGTTGGCGTCGTATCAAGGCAAGGACTGGGTCATCACCGCCAAGGGCCGGCACGCCACCAACCTCAGCGACCGCCCCATGACGTTCGCGGTGGGCATCCGCGGCACCGCCAAGCCCAGCCCCCTCTCCACCGCTATGTTCAACGCGCTGCCCGATGCCGGCTCCTGGCAGTTACCTCCCGTCCCCAACGCGGGTGCCCCGAACACCCTGGGCCTGCCCGATGAGCTGGTGATCGGTTCGGTGCTACAGCTGCACACGACCCTCGGCCTGAGATACTTCGTCGTGATGCAGGACGGGGTCGCGCCCGTGAATGCCAACACGGCGGCTGCGTTGCGCGCGAATCAATCGTACGGGCTGGTGGTTCCTCCGTCGCTGCCTCCGAACCTGATCGTCAACATCCCCGAGTTGGTGTACAACTCGCCCTTGCCCGACGAGCCGATCAAGATCGTCTCGCGGCCGGACGACCCCACGCTGTGCTGGATGTGGGAACGCAAGCCCGGTGAGCAGGCGCCGAGAACCGCGGTGTTGACCGGCCGCCATCTGCCCATACCCGCGTCAGCGATGACCACCGGGATCAAGCAGATTCAAGGCTCCGCAACGGTTTACATAGATGGCGGGAAATTCGTGCAGCTACAGTCACCGGATCCTCGGTACGGTGAGTCTTTGTATTACGTTGACCCACAAGGGGTTCGCTACGGCGTGCCCGATCAGCAGACCGCGTCGTCGCTCGGCCTCCCGTCGCCCAAGACCGCTCCGTGGGAAATCGTTCGCCTGCTCGTGGACGGGCCGGTGCTCTCGAAAGACGCGGCTCTGCTGGAGCACGACACGCTGCCGACTGACCCCAGCCCCCGCAAATTGCCCGGCGCAGCCCCAGGAGCGGCCTCATGACGACCAAGAAGTTCACCCCTACGGTCGCCCGCGGTCCTCGGCTGACGCCCGGCGAAATCAGCCTCACCCCACCGGAAGACCTCGGCGTCGACATCCCGCCGTCGGGCATTCAAAAAGCGCTTCCGTACGTCATGGGCGTCTGCATGCTCGGCATGATCGCGATCATGGTGCTCACCGGCACCCGGGCGCTCTCGCCGTACATGCTGATGATGCCGCTGATGATGATCATGATGTCGTTGAGCATGGTGGCCGGCGGTGGCGGCGGTGGCGGGAAAAAGGTGCCCGAAATCAATGCCGACCGGAAGGAATACCTTCGGTACCTGGCGGGACTGCGTCGCAGGGTGACCTCTTCGGCGAGTGCGCAAGTGGCGTTCTTCAGCTTCCACGCACCCCATCCAGACGATCTGCTGTCCATCGTCGGTACGCCGCGTCAGTGGTCACGCCCGGCCAACGCCGACTTCTACGCCGCCACGCGGATCGGAATCGGCGACCAGCCGGCTGTGGACCGGCTCATGAAGCCGTCCGCCGGAGGCGAGCTGGCCGGCCCCACCGCGGCGCCGCAGCCATACCTCGAACCGGTTGCCAACATGTGGGCGGTCAAGTTCTTGCGCACCCATGGCCTGATCCACGACTGCCCGAAACTCGTGCAGTTGCGCACCTTTCCGACGATCGCCGTGGGCGGCGATCCGGGGGGGTCGGCTGCCTTGCTGGCGGCGATGGTGTGCCATCTCGCCGTCTTTCATCCCCCGGACCTGTTGCAACTGCGGGTGCTCACCGAGGAACCCGACGATCCGGACTGGTCGTGGCTGAAATGGCTACCGCACCTTCAGCATCCGACCGACACCGACAGCGCCGGCCCGGCAAGGATGATCTACACCCGACCCGACGGGCTGTCCGATCTCGCTGCGCGTGGCCCACACTCACCCGATGCGCTGCCCGGCGGCCCGTACGTCGTCGTGGTGGACCTGACCGGCGGGAAGGCCGGCTTCCCGCCGGACGGCAGGGCCGGCGTCACGGTCATCACTTTGGGCAACCACCGTGGTTCGAACTACCGCATCCGGGTGGCCGACGACGGCACCGCGGACGACCGCCTGCCCAGCCAGTCGTTCCGCCAGGTGACGGCGCGCACCGACGGCCTGTCCCCGCGGCAAGCCGCCCGCATCGCGCGCAAGCTGGCCGGTTGGTCCATCACCGGCACCATCATCGACAAGAAGAACATTGGCACCCAGAAGAAGGTCGCCACGGAGTGGCATCAACTGGTGGGAGCCCACAGCGTCGAGGAGGTGACGCCCGCGCGCTGGCGGATGTACACCGACAAGGACCGCGATCGCCTCAAGATCCCGTTCGGTCACGAGCTCAAGACCGGCAACATCATGTACCTCGACATCAAAGAGGGCGCCGAATTCGGCGGCGGACCGCACGGCATGCTCATCGGGACGACCGGGTCGGGGAAGTCGGAATTCCTTCGCACGCTGATCCTGTCCCTCGTGGCGATGCACCATCCGGATCAGGTCAACCTCCTGCTCACCGACTTCAAAGGCGGGTCGACGTTCCTGGGCATGGAGAAGCTTCCGCACACCGCCGCGGTGATTACCAACATGGCCGAGGAAGCCGAGCTCGTGAGCCGGATGGGTGAGGTGCTGACCGGGGAACTCGACCGGCGCCAGTCGCTGCTGCGACAGGCCGGCATACAGGTGGGTGCGACCGGTGCGCTGTCCGGTGTGGCCGAATATGAGAAGTATCGCGAACGCGGTGCCGATTTAGCCCCGTTACCAACGCTTTTCGTCGTCGTCGACGAGTTCGCCGAGTTGTTGCAGAGCCACCCCGACTTCATCAATCTCTTCGACCGGATCTGCCGCGTGGGCCGCTCGTTGCGCGTGCACCTGTTGCTGGCCACCCAGTCACTGCAAACCGGAGGGGCCCGCATCGACAAGCTCGAGCCCAACCTCACATACCGCATCGCGTTGCGCACCACCAGCTCTCACGAGTCAAAGATGGTGATCGGCACCCCGGAGGCGCAGTACATCACCAATAAAGAGAGTGGCGTCGGCTTTCTGCGGGTGGGTATGGAGGATCCGGTCAAGTTCAGCACCCTCTACACCGGCGCTCCCTACATTCCGCCGAAACGGGACGAGCCTGACGGCGACGGCAACGGGGCCAGCCCGCAGGCCGGATCCAAGAACCTGCGGATTCACCAATTCACCGCCGCGCCCGTCCTCGACGAGGTGATGACGTCGTGACAGTCGAACCCAAGGTACGGGCGCTCAGCGAAGTGGTGCTGGACCAACTCAGCACTACGGAGTCGCGGGCGTACAAGATGTGGCTGCCGCCCCTGAAGGATCCGACGCCGCTCAACGAGCTTGTCGCGCAGGATGACCAGCGCCACACGTTGCGCTTCCCCCTGGGCATCATGGACGAGCCGCGCCGGCACCTGCAGGGCGTGTGGGGCGTCGACGTCTCTGGAGCCGGCGGCAACATCGCCATCGGCGGCGCGCCGCAGACGGGAAAGTCGACCCTGCTGCAAACCATGGTCATGTCGGCCGCCGCCACCCACACGCCGCGGCAGGTTCAGTTCTATTGCATCGACCTCGGGGGCGGCGGCCTGATCTATCTGGACGACCTCCCCCATGTCGGCGGGGTGGCGACCCGGTCGGAGCCCGACAGGGTCATGCGGGTGGTGGCGGAGGTGCAGGCCGTTTTGCGCCAACGCGAGGCCACCTTCAAGGAACACCGGGTGGGCTCCATCGCGATGTACCGGCAGCTGCGCGAAGACCCTAACCAGCCCGTCGCGGACGACCCGTTCGGCGACGTTTTCTTGGTCATCGACGGGTGGCCGGCTTTCGTCGCCGAATTCCCCGACCTCGAAGCTCCAGTCCAGGAGTTGGCTTCACAGGGCTTGTCGTTCGGCGTCCACACCGTGATCACCACACCGCGATGGACGGAGTTGAAGTCACGCGTCCGCGACTATCTGGGGACCAAGATCGAGTTCCGGCTCGGCGACGTCAATGACACCCAGATCGACCGCACGGTGCGCGAGATCCCAGCGAATCGACCGGGCCGCGCGATGTCGGTGGAAAAGCACCACCTGATGATCGGCGTGCCGAGGTTGGACGGCGTGCACAGCGCGGACAACCTGGTCGAGGCGATGACGGCGGCCGTGAACGAGATTGCTTCCCATCACACCGACGTGGCGCCCCGCGTCCGGGTGTTGCCGGAGCGGATCTACCTTCACGAACTCGACCCGAACCCTCCCGGTCCG
Organism: Mycobacterium sp. E2497; assembly: GCF_001668695.1. Classification (NCBI taxonomy): domain Bacteria; kingdom Bacillati; phylum Actinomycetota; class Actinomycetes; order Mycobacteriales; family Mycobacteriaceae; genus Mycobacterium; species Mycobacterium sp. E2497. The sequence goes on along the minus strand of NZ_LZKD01000034.1, from coordinate 23,691 downwards.
GAGTCTGATTACCGCACGCGCTGGACGATTCCGATCGGCTTGCGCGAAGCGGACCTGTCGGTGGCCTACGCCAACATGTACACGACCCCGCACCTGTTGATCTTCGGTGCGGCCAAGTCAGGCAAGACACGGACGGCGCACGCAATCGCACGGGCCATCTGCGCGCGCAACAGTCCACAACAAGTGCGGTTCATGTTGGCCGACTACCGCTCCGGGCTGCTGGACGCGGTACCGGACAGCCATCTGCTTGACGCGGGGGCGATCAACCGCAACAGCACCACGCTCGACGAGGCCATCAAAGCGTTGGCGACCAACCTGAAGAAGCGGTTACCGCCGGCCGATCTCACCACCGCCCAGCTGCGGGCACGCTCGTGGTGGACCGGATTCGACGTGGTTCTCTTGGTCGACGACTGGCACATGATCGTGGCCGCCGCCGGCGGCATGCCCCCGATGGGACCGCTGGCGCCGTTATTGCCCGCAGCCACAGATATCGGGCTGCACATCATTGTCACTTGCCAAATGAGCTACGCATACAAATCGACTATGGACAAGTTCGTCGGCGCAGCTTACGGCGCCGGGTCCCCGACCTTGTTCCTCTCGGGCGACAAGCAGGATTTCCCGTCGCGGGAAATTCAGGTCAAACGCCGCCCCCCGGGGCAAGCATTCTTGGTCGCTCCAGACGGGAAAGAGGTCATCCAGGCGGTCTACATCGATCCGCCAGAAGAAGTGCATCCACCAGCACCATAGGGCGGTTAGGATTATCCCGTCGCCTGCTAAAGAAGCCGTGAACCAAAGGGCGACAACCGAATCGGGGCGCCTAGCACCTGTTGCTTGTCGCCATGAGCCGAATTGGTATGCGTTCACATGGATTTTTGTTTGTGTTCACTTGATTTAGGGATGGCGCGAACCCGAATGCAAAGCGGAATGAATTAGCGACCCCAAAGTCAACCAGAAGATAACCGCAAACGACACTTCGTAAACAAGGAGACCGGTAGACATGTTGTGGCACGCAATGCCACCGGAGCTGAACACCGCTCGGTTGATGGCCGGAGCGGGTCCAGCGCCGATGCTGCAGGCCGCCGCGGGGTGGGAAGCGCTGGGAGCCGCGTTGGAGGCTCAGGCCGTGGAATTGGGCGCCGCCCTGGTAGCCCTCAAAGCCGCCTGGACGGGGTCCGGCAGCGAGCGTGCGATCGCCGCGGCCACACCGATGGTTGCCTGGCTGAACACAGCGGCCGAGCACGCCCAGCAACGGGGGATGCGGGCAATGGCCCAGGCCGCGTCCTACACGAAGGCGTTGGCGATGACGCCTTCGCTGCCCGAGATTGCGACCAACCACATCACACATGGCGTGCTGACGGCCACCAACTTCCTCGGCATCAACATGGTGCCGATCGGTTTGAACGAGACCGACTACTTCGTCCGCATGTGGAATCAGGCCGCCGTCTCTATGGACGTCTACCTCGCCGAAACGATGGCGAACACCACATTCGAGCCGCTTCCCCCCGTGAAACCCATCGTGCAACCCGGGGTGGGCGAGGTCGTGGCGGCCCAGGCGTTGGCCCGGCTCTCGAGCACGGCGGCCGACGAGGCTGCAGGGACGCTGCGCGCCCTCGCCGAGGAAGTAGCGGAGGACATTCCGTCCGACACCCCGGACGTCCCCACTCCAGATGTCCCTACGCCGGACGCGACCGTTCCGCCCGCACAACAAGTTCCGCAGTACACGGGACAACTGGGGCAACTGGGTGGGCCGATGCAGCAGCTCATGCAGCCGTTGCAACAGATGACGTCACTGGCCGGCCAGACCGGCGGAATGGGCGGTCCCGGCGGCAATCTGCCGGGCGCGGGCGGGGCCGCTGACCGCGCACCCGGCCAGGTCGGCCTGCTCGGTGCCAGTCCCCTGTCGAGTCACCCCTTGGCCGGTGGCTCGGGCCCCAAAGCGGGGCTGGGTCTGATGCATTCGGAAGCGCTGCCCGGAGCGGGCGGTACCTCGGCCCGCACGTCGCTGATGAGCCAATTGATCGACAAGCCCACGGCGGGGGCGATGGCGCCCGCCGCGGCAGGAGCGGGCGCCGGGTCCTCGGCGATGGGCGGCACGGCCCCGATGGGCGCGATGGGCCACGGCGCGCAAGCCGGATCCGGGAGCACTCGACCCAGCCTGGCGGCCCCCGCGACGCTGACCGCCGAACACCACGACGACGACGGTGACGACCACGACGACGACTGGTGACGGCACCGTACGAAACAGACTTCCCGGCCGCCCGGGCCGGAAGACTTGCCATCAATTGGTGAGGAAGAGCAACACAGAAAGTAGCGAACATGGCAGAGATGAGAACCGACGCCGCTACCCTCAGCGCGGAGGCCAGCAACTTTGACCGAATCTCGAGCGAGCTCCAGCAGGTCATCGGACAGGTGGAGTCGACCGGCGGCGAGTTGGCCGGCCACTGGCGCGGTCAGGCCGGCGCGGCGGCCCAGCAGGCGTTGGCACGCTTCCACGAAGCCGGCCAGGCGCAGATCAAGGCACTGAGCGACATTTCGCAGAACATCCACGGTGCCGGCATCGAGTACTCCAAGGCCGACGACGAGCAGGCCAGCTCGCTGTCGTCACAAATGAACTTCTGACCCTGACAACCCCTCACCGAATAGACAGAACGGAGCAAACAACATGAGCGAACAGTCATGGAATTTCGCGGGCATCGAAGGCGGCGCGAGCCAGATCCAGGGGGCCGTGGCGGCCACCCAGGGCCTGCTCGACGAGGGCAAGAGCTCGCTGCAGAAGCTCGCCGCGGCCTGGGGCGGTAGCGGTTCGGAGGCCTACCAGGCCGTGCAGCAGCGCTGGGACCAGAGCTCCGCGGAGCTGAACGACTCGTTGAAAAACTTGGCGGCCCGCATCACGGAAGCCAGCCAGACGATGGCCCAAACCGAGTCCGGCGTCACGGGAATGTTCTCATAAGCCAGCAACCACGACGAAGCACGAGACTGGGCGAGTTCGACCCCGTGGGAGATCTCGCCTCTTCTCGTGCTTTCGCGGCTGCGAGTGTCTGAGAGGTTCTGATGGCGGCCGACTACGACCGGCTCTTTCCGCCGTCCGACGAGGCTGATGCGGCCGAGGACGCCGGCGGGTACGGGGACTTCGACGTGGACGGTCCGTCCCCGACGCCGCCGGGGCCGCCCAACACACCCCAGCCCAACGGGCACGGCGCGCCGCCCATGCCCGCCGGCTCGCCGGTGGAGCCGCCGCCGGCCGCCGCAGCCGAACACCCGCCGATGCCGGTCGACTTGGCCGCCCCGCCACCCGCGGCGGCGACCCGACCGCCCATGCCCGTCGACTATGACCGGCTTTTCGAGTCGCCCGCCGGCACCGACACATCGGACGGGCTCGGTGCGGACACTGCCTACGACCCCGATATCCCGGCGCCGACCCCGCCCATGCCGACGGACGCGCCGAAGCCCAACGGGCAGGCACCGCCGCCGATGCCCGTCCACTGGCCCGAGCAATCCCCAGCCGAGCACCCGCCGATGCCGGCCGACCTGACCGCAGCGCCACCCCCACCGGTACGGCCTCAACCACGCGGGCCCAAGGAACGCAACCGGGTCGCCAAACAGCCGCCGCGGCATGCGCGTCAAGACCCGGCCGAAGGGCCCAACCCGCAACTCGGCCGCGCCAAGTCGCAAAACAGCCACCGTGCCGGACCCCAATCCACCAAGGGCAACGCGCCCGGACCCTCCCTTCCGTTGCGCCCATCCACCGCACCACCCAACGGCGGACCGCCGGAAACGCGGGGGCGAGGCGAACCAACGGCACCCGCCACGTCGGCGTCCGCCCCGGCCACCGCGACGCCCGAACCCGCGGCGAGGCCGACGGCCGGCAAACCAGCCGCGCGACCGGTGTCGCGGCGGGGCTGGCGGCGCTGGGTCCATATCCTGACCCGGATCAACCTCGGGCTGTCGCGCGACGAAAAATACGAGCTCGAACTCCAGAACCGAATCCGCCGCCCCATTCACGGTTCGTACGAGATCGGAGTGCTGGGTCTCAAGGGTGGCGCCGGTCGGACGTCCGTGACGGCCGCGCTGGGTTCAGCGTTCGCTCAGTTACGCGGCGACAGGATCCTGGCTGTCGACGCGGACCCCGTTTCGGGAGACCTCGTGAACCGGGTCGGACGTCAGACCGCCGCGACCATCGCGGACCTGGTGGCGAATCGAGCGCTGTCGCACTACAACGACGTCCGCGCCCACACCAGCATGAACGCCGTCAGCCTCGAAGTGCTCTCCGCCCCCGACTACAACGGGACGCGGCCGTTATTGAGCGCCGAGGAGTGGAAACGCGCTCTCGGGATGGTGCCCAGGTATTACAACCTGGTGGTGTCCGACTGCGGAGCCGACCTGTTCAGCCCGGCGGCGCATGGCGTGCTTGCGGTGGCGTCGGGGTTGGTCGTTCTGTCCACCGCCTCAGTCGATGGCGTCCGGCAGGCCGCGGTCGCGCTCGACTGGTTGCGCAACAACGGCTACGGCGATCTGCTCGATCGTGCATGTGTCGTCATCAATCACGTCGTGCCGGGAGACTCCACAACCGCGGACAGCGACGTGGTGCGACAGTTCCAGCAGCACGTCCACCCGGGCCGCGTTATCGTGCTGCCGTGGGACGAGCACATCGCCGCAGGCACGGAGGTGCAATTCGCCCTGCTCAGCCCGCCCTACCAGCGTAAGATCATCGAACTAGCCGCAGCACTGTCCGACGATTTCGACAGGAGTGAACGTCGTTGACCGCGTCGACCGCCAGCGCCGCCGCCGCGGCCCCGGCGACCGCCGCGGCACCCCCGCCGAAGCCGGCAACCACCCGGGTCACCATCCTCACCGGGAAGCGGATGACGGACGTCGTGCTGCCCTCGGTGGCGCCGATCGAGACCTACGTCGATGACACCGTCGCGGTGCTCGCCGAATTGCTCGAGGACACACCGGCGGACGTGCTGGCCGGCTTCGAGTTCTCCGCGCAGGGTTCATGGACGTTCGCCCGCCCGGGGGCCCCGCCGCTGCCGGTTGACCAGTCACTGGACGACGCCGGAGTCGTCGACGGGTCACTGCTGACGCTGGTGTCGGTGAGCAGGACGGAGCGGTACCGGCCGCTTGTCGAGGACGTCATCGACGCGATCGCGGTCCTCGACGAATCGCCGCAGTTCGATCGGCCCGCGCTGAATCGCCTCATCGCGGTGGTGATCCCGGCTGTGGCCCTGGTGGTCGTCGTGCTGGCGGCGCTGACCTGGGAGCACACCGGACGTCACCTGTGGTGGGCGCTGGGAATCGGCGTCGGGGGACTCCTCGCGCTGATCGGCGGCTGGGCCGCCAACCGGTTCTACCGGAGCGCGAACCTGTCGGAGGGTTTGCTGGCGGCGGCGTACCCCCTGATAGCGGTCGCCGTGGCGCTGGCCATCCCCCGGCCGCACCGGGTCGACTCGCTGGGCGCACCCCAACTCGCCGGTGCCGCTGCCACCGTCCTGTTCTTGACGCTGATGGTGCGCGGCGGCCCCCGGCGGCGGTTCGAACTTGCATCGTTCATCGAGGTCACGGCGATCGCGGTGACCGCGGCGGCCATCTGCTATGGCTACGGCTGGCAACAGTGGGTGCCTGCGGGTGCCATCGTGTTCGGCCTGTTCACCATCACGAACGCGGCCAAGCTCACTGTCGCGGTCGCGCGCATTGCGCTGCCACCCATCCCCGCGCCCGGCGAGGCCGTCGACCATGACGAACTGCTCGACGCGGTCAAGGGCGACGAGGCCGGCGATCAGGGCGAAAACCGGACCTGGCAAGCGATCATCGCGTCGGTTCCCGACTCCGCCGTGCGCCTCACCGAACGAAGCCACCTGGCCAAGCAACTGCTCACCGGGTTCGTGTTGGCCGGCACCCTGGTGTTGACAGTCGGGACGATCGCGCTGGTCGTGCGCGGCCACTTTTTCGTCCACAGTCTCGCCGTTGCCGGCCTCGTCGCGGCGGCGTGCGGGTTCAGGTCCCGACTCTATGCAGAACGCTGGTGCGCGTGGGCCCTGCTGACCGCCGCAATCGCCGTGCCGACCGGAGTGATGGTCCGGCTAAGCCTCTGGTATCCGGCCAAGGCGTGGCTTTTCCTGACGATGTACCTGGCGGTGTGCCTGGTCGCGGTGGCGGTCGTCGCGGCGACGGTTGCCGTCCGCCGCATTTCGCCCGTCACGAAGCGGATTCTGGAATTGTTGGACGGCACCATTGTCGCCGCCATCATCCCCATGCTGCTATGGATCACCGGCGTCTACGACACCGTCCGCAATATTCGCTTCTGAGCCACTCGGGCGACACCCCAATATCTCCGAAAAACTGGCGCAGTTCGGATGCGGCCCATTCACTAGGATTGTTGTAACACCGTCGACAGAGGATTGGGCAATGACTGAGCCACTGGTGGTCGATCCCTCGCGTTTGAAGGCTGCGGGTGCGACGTTGCGGGCGCTTGTTTTTCCGTCGGTGCCACCACCCATATCCGTGCCGGGTGCGGACGCGATATCGGCGGCGATCAACGAAACTCTTCCAGTGATTGAATCGCCCGTTATCAAGGGATTACCCGCCGCTGAATCGGCGGTCGTCAGAACCGGCTCGAGCATCGTCTCGGCGGCCGGAATGTATGCCGAGACGGATCAGGCCCTGGGTGAGCATGTAGGCGGCGCCCGGTTCCTCGCCGCCGTGCAAACGCCGGCCGCCGGCCCGCCGACCGGTCAGCAATTGCGTGCCACCGCAGACGAATCGAAAGACAAAGACGGTCAAAAGCCCAAACCCGAGCCGAAACCACAGCCCGACAAGAAGGGTCAGCCGACAGACATCGCTGCACCGATGGCACAGCTCAGCGGAATGGGGCAGGCCCTCGGGCCTGTCACGCAAGGCATGCAGACCATCATGTCGAGCGTCCAGCAGGCCACGGGCAGCATGGGCGGGGCTGCGGCGGCACCGGCGCAGCTCGCCGACGACACCACGAAGAAGGACCAGCCGGCCGACGGCCAAACGCAACTGGTCGACCAGACGAAGCCCGACGGGGACCAATCGCTGGGCACCGGCGCCGCGCCCGGTGACCGGGCGTCGGGGATCGCCCCGGTGCGGCCCACGACTGCGCACCGCGCAGAGCCGTCGGAGGTTGGGCTCTGAGCCGGCCGCGGTGACGTCGGCTCGCTTGTGGTGCAAGCGATTTCGAAGCGGGGCCGGGATGTCCGGCCCGTTCTAGGATGCGTCGGCCAGGGCTTCGTCGAGTAACGCGGTGATGCGCTTCCAGTACAGCCAGTCGGCGACCGCGGAGCGCTGGACATCGAGGTCGACTTCGGTACGCGCCTCGGCGAGCAGCGCTTCTTGAGCGTACGCAGCGTAAGTGCGGAATGCGCGCAGGTGGGCGGCTGAGCGGCCAGAGGCCTTGCTGGCCAACGGCTTTACCACGTCAAACCACAACATCGGGCGCTCATCCACCGGCGGACTCGGTTCCGCCGGCGCCGCCGGCAACGTCGTAAGAAGTTGCTGCGCGTCGACCGTTCTCGCGTCGACCGAGGCCGCCAACTCAGCGGCCCCCGCGGGATCCACCACTTCGGAAGTGGGGTGTTGCCCGGCCGGCTCGGCCCCCGCCGGCGCTGCCGGCATCAGGTCGACCAATCGCGCGTCGCTGGTCGCCGCCAACTGTTCCGCCGCCGAGGGATCCACCACTTCCAGCCGGGATCGGCCGACCATGGCACCGCTGTCTGGGATGTCTTCCGGCGTCAACACAATCTTGGCGGCGCCGGGATCGGACTTCGCGAACTGCTCCTCGGTGGCGATCACCGCTCGCAGCTTCTTGTCGTGGTGGTTCGCCCAACCTTGCACGGCCATCACGGGATAGGTGGCCCACCGCGCCCGCTCGTCAGCCGGGATCGCGTCGTCGGCGCTGGCCATGTGCACCTGTTCGGGCAACTGCACGCCGTCGGGTATGTAGGCCACCCCATAGCTGTTGGCCACCACGATCGAACCGTCGGTGGTCACCGCGGTCACCCAGAAGAAGTTGAGATTGGCCATCCCGCCGCTGCCGGGGGCGTTGAGCGCCGCCCCTATCCGCCGCGCCAACTGCAGCGGGTCAGTCCCGCCGCGCCGGGCCGCGTCAGCGGTCGCGGCATCGGCGATGGCGTCACGTTCCGCTCGCGCCGCTGAAACCGGGATGATCGGCGGTGGCACAACAACATCCGCGGTTTCCGCCGGGTCAGGGGACTGCACCTGCGCGGCGGCCGCGGCCCGCGGCGTCGTCCGCGCGGCCGAGGCGGGTCGCATCGTGGGCGGCCCACCCGGCGGCTTCTGCCCGACCGGTGCGGCCGACCGCCCCGCCGACCCCGCACGCGAGCCGCCGGAGGCCCCGCCCGATCCACCCGCCATCGGCCCTGCCGGCATGCCGGTCGCTCCCGCGGGTGCGGCCGTCGTCGACGACTCCTCCGCGCGAGCCGCCGTCGAGGACGACGTCGCCGACGCGGGGGCCATGCCCTTGCTGCCCCCACCCGCGGTGGGTTGAGCCGCGGCCGCCGGACCCAGCGGAGCGGCGGGAGCCGCCGGACCCAGCGGGGCCGCGGGAGCCGACGGTCCACCACCAGGCCCCCCCGGGGCGCCCGGCGTCGCGACGCCGGGCACCCGCGGGGCTGGGGCACCGGGAGCGGGCGCCCCGGGCACAGGCGGCCGGTCGGTGGCGGGCGGCGCTACCGGAGTGGGCTGAGGACCGCCGCCGACGCCACCGCCCGGCGTCGGCATCCCGGGCAGCGAGGGCGCGGGCGTCATCGGTGGCGCCGGCGCCGGCGGTACCGTGCTCGGTTGCTCGGGGACGGGCCGCGGTCGACCTTCCTCGACCGGCGGGGTCTGCGGCGTCGCGTCGGGAAGCGTGAGGGGGGGCGGCGTCTTCTGGTCGAGCAGGTCGTCCAGGGCATTAGGCGGTGGCTTCCACGCCTTGCTCGCCAGGATTCGCTCCGCCGTGCCTTCCATCGTGCTGACGTTGGCCCCGAGCGTCGTTGCGACCACGTTGTTGATGGCCGTGGTGCGCTCGGCGGCGTCCAGGCCGGAATCGCTTTCCAGAATGCTGATCTGCTGCTGCGCGGTTTCGACGTTCTCGGTGATGTCCGACTTGGCCTGCTCGATCGACTGGGCGGTATACCGATCCCAGGTGATGATGGTGGCCAGGCCGTTTTGCAGCGTCATCAACTCGTTGATGTTCGTCCCCAGCTCGCCGTCCGCGGCGCTCGCCGCGCCGCCCGACCAGACACCGCCACCGAAGATCTCGTTCCGTTGATACCGGCAGGTGTCCAAGACGTCTGTGACTTCCCGCAACACCTGGGTGTACTCCACGGCCCGGTCGTAGAGGGCATCCTCATCGACTTCCGGCCACCCGCCCGGCTCGAGCATCTGCTCGGCGTATGCACCGGTCGGCTTGGCAATACCCATCGCCTACTCCTCTCCCCTCTCCGAACATGCCGCCGGCATGGGCGAACCCGGGAGTTGGCGGGTGCCGAAGCTCATGGGTAATAAGCGTAATCGACGTGGGGACAGGCTAACTGCGGCAAAATGACCGACCGGCCGGGCGTTGATTACTTGTCAGGGCCGCCGGCCTTGCGCGGTCGATTGCCGATGACGCCCTCCGTCCATTGCCGCTCCTCGGTGTACATCGACTCGTCCTCGGACTGCACGCGCTTGCCCTTGCCGGCATTTTGTTGGCCTTGACCGCCCATGGGCGCCATGCCGCCCATGCCCCCGCCCATCGCGCCGCCCACGCCTGGCACCCCGCGGCCCGCAGCCGCCGCGGCCCCCGGGGCCGCCGACGCGGGACCGGCGGCCGCGCCGGTTTCCGTCGCGGGCTGTAACGGCATCGAGGGCATGCCGGCGCCGCCACCCCCGAGCGACGCCGGTTTGACCCCCCCTTTCATGCCGGCGGCCCCCTTCTTCAAGTCCTTCACGGCCTGGTCCAGCTTCGCGGTGTCCGCCCCCGGCGGCGCCGTGGGCATGCCGGGAACCGACGGGACGGTGGGCGCGGCGGCCGGCGGAGAGCCCCCGTCGTTAAGGGGGTTGTTCGGGTCGAATGGGTTGTTGGGGTCGAACGGGTTGTCGGGATCGAACGGGTTGTCGGGCTTGCTGGGGTCGTCGGTGCCGTCGTCGGTCTTCGGGGCGTCAATGCGTGTGGCCGGCACCGGGTTGTCGGGAACGATCTGCGCCAGCGGTATCTGTCCGCTCGAAACGTATTGGGCCAGCGCCGATTCGGACTGTGCCTGCAGCTTCTCGTACCATTCGATGGCGAGCGATATGTACCACTGGCTGTATTGTGTGTAGCGCTTGTACCAATAATCGCACTGCGACACTTCGTATGTGGTGGGATGCGCGCCTTCCTGCGCGTGCTGGTTTTGGTAGCCGGTCGTGAGGGTGGCCTTTTTGTGGGCGTCCACGACGATGTTGGCCTGTTTGGCAAGCTGGCGGCACTTCGCGACCATCGAAGATATCCATTGCCGCTGTTGGGCGAAGTTCGTCTCAACGGCGGTCCTGGCGTCGCCCTCCCACGAGACAAAGGGGCGGAACCGGTCGCTGGTCTCCCGCTGGAAAGTCAGCTGGAACGTATCCCATTCGGTCGCGAATGCCCGGAACGCTCTGCCCTGGTCGCCGGCTTCGATATCCTTCGCGGCTTGGCGGACCTCGTAATAGGGATATTGGAACGCCGGTGGCGGTGGCGGCGGCGGTGGCAGATATCCGCTGTAATCCTCGTCCGGATCGCACAGGGCCGAGACCTGTTCGCTTGCGCCCGCGGAAGCCGACGTCCCTCCCGAGCCGTCGTTCATGGTCTTGTCGATGGCCGCCGCGGATCCCTCGTCGGCCTCTTCGTACGCCTTGGCCGCATTCCGCAGCGATTTCGCCAGGGTCCGCCATTCCCGTTGGCACGCCTTGAGGTACGTCCGCATCTGGTCCGCGTTTTGCGCGAGCTGTACGGCGGCATCCTTGACGAAAGAGATCTCGCACGGTCCCGGTGGGTTGGTGGAAGGGATTGCGGGAAGGGGTCGCTCGATTTCGTCCGCGCGCGCCATGAGCTCTTGGTATTCCACGTTCAGCGTCTGCGTCATGTCGGCTCATTCTCCTTGTGCTGAGGCCAGCATCCTCGGTTGCTCATGTCCTGGGTACGCCATCGAGGGAACGGTCGTGCGCGGGTCCGGAAAACGGGCGATCCCGCAATCGGCGGTGCGACACAGCGCCGGTGTCGCCGAGGAGCACGCCCGCTCCGGCGACACCGGTAGGCAGAGATGGCGTAACCACCGACCACCACCCCTCTCGTCTTGCCGGCCATGCGGGCGGTGCAGTGACGCCGCAGCCACTACCGTGTGCCATCCTATTCCACCGAACAGGGCCCACGCGCGGCGATTTTTTGCCTGATGACACCGGTTGGTGCGGCTTTGCGGTGCACCGAATCGGGTGCCGGAGCGCACCGGGAATTCGGATTACGGCAACCGCGGACCGAGGTGGAACGCCGTGTGACGGACCGGTTCTCGCCGTTCGGCCCGAGCGGGGGCGCGCTCGACCGGCCGCCGCAGGTCAGCGGGCCGCGAACCGGTTCCCCGACCATTTCGGATCATTCGCCGCCACGGAGAAAGACCCCGTCGGCCTGCAATACTCGGCCATCGCGTACGTCGATAAAGAATGGGAGATACCCCCTCAGGGTGAGACCCAGGGATTGCACCAGATCAAGGGCCTCTTGGGCGAGCATGCCACCTTCGTACAACGGCACGAAGGTCAATTCGAGTTGCACCCCCGCGCAATGGCGATTGACCGTTGACTCGCCCCCGGCGATCACCTGTTTCTCAAACCCCTGCACGTCGATCTTGAGAAAGGCCACGTCGCCCGGCCCCAGCAGAGCCGGCGCGACGGAATCGAGTCGGCATATCGCCACGTCCTCGGTCCCGACATAGTTCGCCTGAGGATAGACATCCCGGTGGCTCTTCAGCATGGGTAACACCGAACTACTGGCACCCGCGTTGCCTGCGACGTTCATCTCGATCGTCCCGTCATGATCGCCGAGCGCGCACTGCCGGCAATCCCAAAGCGGATCGCCCGATGCCGCGCGTTCCAAAACGGAGAACGGCCCGGACAGCGGCTCGAAAGAGATTATGCGGCCCTCGAAGCCGGCCGCACGGAGCCCGGCAGCGTATTGTCCTGAATTCGCGCCGACATCAAAAACAGTGTTCACCCGGCGGGATTGGAGTTCTCTGACCAGAGTGCGGTTCCAATCGGATTCGGTAAAATGGCGTCTCACCGCGATGTCGGGACCATTCGCGATCCAATACACCGCGTTACGCTAACACGCTGTCAGTACCGCCCCGGAGCATCCGGCACAAGACGGGCTGGGCCCGAAATCGGCTACGCTAGCCGGCAGTGAAACTCGACATACACCTTCAGACCCATTCCGACATAAGCGTGCACGGGGCGCACCGATACGTCGGCGCCCCGAAAAGCGAAATCATGCTGCGCTGCGCGCGGTCGCTCGTGACATCGATCAATCAAGCCGACGGCGACATCGTCTTGCGGGTCTTCGATGACCACTCGTCGGCCGAGACCGTCTCGATTCTGCGGCGGATACTTTCGACATGCAGCTATCCGGTTGAATTCGTCGCACTCGAGGACAGGGGCTACAACGCATCCTGCCTGGCATCGTTTTCCCGTGCGCGCGACGATGCTCGCGAGGTGGTCTATTTCGTCGAGGACGATTATCTGCATACGCCTTCGGCCATCGAGGAGATGCTGGCAGCGCACGCGTTGTTCAAGGACAAGCTCGGCGGGCGGGAAGTGGCCCTGCATCCGTACGACGATCCCAAAAATTATTGGAGCATGATATTCAGTCGTGAGGATTGTCGCGTGGTGTACGGCACGAAAAGGCATTGGCGCACCAATACACATACCACGAATACCTGCTGGGTCGAAATGGGGACGTTACGGAGGAATTGGGAGCTTTTCGACCGGCTCGCGCGATACTCGAGCACTCCCTACGGCGTCGCGAATCACATCTTCGAAGCGTCGACGATCAACGAGATCTGGCGGGAGCAGGTGACACTTTTCACCCCGATACCGTCGCTGGCGCTGCACCTTCAATACGAAGAGCACAAGGACCCGTATCTGGACTGGGAAGAATGGTGGAACTCGGCGGCCTATTGATCCGGACCGTCACGCGTCGCGGGACTCGAACAGCGCACAGTAACCTCGCTGATCTGCCGACTTGAATTGCCTGTACAGCTTGAATCTGAGGTCGCCGTCTCGCATCCGGGTGAGGAACCGCTCGAGCCCGCGTAGGAGGTCGTCGTACTGCTCCTCGAGCACCCCGAGGTGCGAGGCACCGTGTTCCGATCGGTTCGTGTGCAAGATCCGCAGCGTCAGGACGGAAAGTCGGTCGACGATTGTGCCGGGGGTTTCCGTGTGCAGCGCGGCGCTCGGGCTGGGATTGAGACGAGCGAGCAGGGCGGCGTCGATGTCTTCGATGGCGGCGTTGCGCCGGGCGTTGAGGTCGTCGATGCAACGTTTCCTGCGAGCCACCTCGTTGTCGCCGGCACCGGGCCTGCGAACTGCGTCTTCGTGATGCCACAAGCCGAAGTTCATCGCGTGCAGGTGCAGGGCTTTGGCGGCGATGCTGCCGTCATCGGCGGCGCTGGCGGGCTCGGCGCCATGCCAGGACAGCGCGGTGTCGTGGAATTGCCGTACCGTGGACAGCAGCTCCGCGTCGGGCGAATCGTCTTGTGCGCCAGCGGGTGCATCATCCCGAAGTCGCGCCGCGGTATGGACGTGCTCTTCGGCGAGCTCCTCCATCGCGCTGAGGACCCGCTCCACGGTGATGTCCAGCATGCTGTCCGCATCGATGTGCCGGTGCGGCGCGAACCGAAACCCCCACGTCGCCGACTGCGTCGGGCCGAAGAGCCCGACCCCCGGCACGCGCGCCAAATCGGCGGCATGGAGCATCGAGGAGTCGATCCCCACGAAAAGATCGGCCTCGGCGACCAGGCCCATCGTGAGGTCAAGCGGCGCCCCGAGATAGGGAAAGACGCGGTCGCGCTCGCGCCCCACGTTGAGCTCCTCGTGTCCCATCCCGACGACCCAGGCCACGAAATCGCGATGGCGTGACAAGAACCGGTCCAGCAGTTCGACGAACCTGCCGACCGGCCACCGCTTCTTCGCCCAACCGGTATCGGCGTGCACGACAAGCACTTTCGTCCCCGAGGGTAAAGCGGCACGGATCGATCGAACGTCCTGCTGAACCGGCGTTGGGATGGGCACCGGCTGCGCGTAGGCCTCGATCCGCGCCGAAGGATCGAACAGCAACGCCAACTTGAACGCCAGGTCGGCCGAGTGTGGCACATCGCGCGGCACCACAACGTCGTACGCAACGCCGGTCGGGAAGCCAATGCTTGTCGCGGGTGCGAGACGTTCCAGCAGAGGTCGCAGGAAAGCGTTCGAAGGCACCTCCCACGGCACGGCATCGATGAACAGGTCGACAGGGCCGATCTCGGACACCACGGCGTCATAGTCGAGGATTCGGTTTGAGGGTGGCCCCAACGAGGGCCCGACCGGCGGCGAGCCCGTGATGTCGACAAGGCGGGAATCCACTTCGCGGAAGCACAGGTCGTGGGCGATCTTCGGGCAAACCAGCGTGAGCGGGGCGGTGAACATCTCGCCCAACGCGCGCAGAGTCGGCAGCGTCAGCACCGAGTCACCGATGAGCGTGGAGAAATAGATTGTGGGCGTACGCGCGTGCAGCAACTGGCCCAGCATGCCACGCTCAACCGTGACCGCGTGACCGCCCTGCAGCACCGTCATTTCGCGCAATCCGACCATCCTTCGCAGAGCTTAGAACCATAAACCGACCGTGTCGCGTCGCGTTAGCCGGCGGCTTCGGGCCATCGTCCTGGGTGTACCGGCGAAACCGGTTCGGCGGCCATGGCTTACACGCGCTCTCCGGCCAGATCCTCCATCGCATCGAGCGCCGCCTCCACGGCGATATCCGCCATCAGCGGCATGTCGAGGTGCCGGTGTGGCCCAAACCGGAAGCCCCAGGTCTCGGACCGCGTCACACCGAACAACCCAACGCCCGGGACCCGGGCCAGGTCGGCGGCATGCAACATGCACGAATCGATCCCCACGAAAAGGTCCGCGCTGGCCACCATGCTCATGGTCAGGTCGAGCGGGAGCCCAAGCCGGGGAATCACCCGGTCACGCTCACGCCCGACGTTGAGCTCCTCATGCCCCATCCCCACGACCCAGGCCACGAAATCGGGGCGGCGCGACAAGAACCGGTCCAGCAGGTCGATGAACCTGGTAGCGGGCCAACGTTTTTCCGCCCAATCGGTGTCGGCGTGCACGACGAGCACCTTGACCCCCGCGGGTACGCCGGCGCGGATCGCCCGCGCCTGTTCCTGCACCGCTGGTGGAATGGGTAGCGGCTGGGCGTAGCTCTCGATACGTAGCGAAGGATCGAACAGGCGCGGCAACTTGAACATCAAGTCGGCGTAGTGGATCTGTTCCCTGGGGACCACGTAGTCATAACCGTAGTCGGTCGAGAAGCCGATGGTCGTCGTCGGCGCCAGGCGTTCAACCAGAGGTCGAATGACGGTGCTGGACAAGGCGCTCCACGTCAGGGTGTCGATAAAGACATCGACGGCGCCGATCTCCGCCGCCAGGGTTTCGTAATCGCGGGCCCGGGGCAGCGATCCCGGTAAGGGGTGCGGTCCCGCCAGGGGCAATCCCGTGGTGTCCACATGCCGGTCGCTGATCTCCCGGAAGCACAGGTCGAACACCACCTTGGGGCAGATCAGCGTGAGCGGGGAGGTGAACATTTCGGCCATCGCTCTCAGCGCCGGCAACGTCAACAGGGAGTCCCCGATATTGGAGACGAAACATGCCGCGGGCGTGTCCGCCCGCAGCAGATCCCTTGGCAGGCCGCGCTCGGCGGCTACCGAGTCCCGCCCGGGGAAACTGGGGTTTCGCTCAGAACCGACCATCCTCCGGCAAAGCTTAGACTCTGCCGGTGTCCGCGGGACCCGTTCAGTCGTAACCGAACCGCCGCGCAAGGGTTTCAACCTGGCCCCAGACCCGATCGCCGGCGTCGACCCGGCCCCGGATGGGTGGCGCTTGGCGCAAGGGCGAAAGGTTGCCGACCTTCCACGGCAGCGGAACGCCGTCGCGCAAGAACTGATGGTCGCCGACGGTCTCGGGCGCTGAATGGGCGAGCGCGACGGCGCTGTCGGAAAAGGTGAGACCCCACCGGCCCAGGGCCGCGTCGAGCGTCGCCGTCGGTCGCCGCGCGAAGTCCTCGTAGCGCAGGACGACCAACTCGGCGTCGGCGGTCTCGAGCGGCTCCAGGCTGCTATCCACCAGCGCCAGCGCTTCGGCAACCGAATCCTTGATCCAGAAGTCCATCGGTGTCCGGTGGGGCGATTCCCGATGCACCAGACAGGAATTCACCACCTCTCGGGGATCGCGCAGGACGAAGAGCACCGCGGCCTCCGGAAAGCTGCGCCTGAGGGCCGCCAGCTGGGTCGCATACCTGGGGTTCTTTTCGCCCCAGATGACGCCGGGGCCGGCGATCTCGCCCATCAACGTACGCAGGACCAGTGCCGGGTCGGCCGTTTCCCGTGCGCGGCGCCGATAGTCCAGGTAGACGCCTCGCTCCAGCAGAAACGCTTGCAGCGTGCCGATCACCGACTCGCCGTACCTGCCGACCTGGATCAGATCGATCTCGTCGAAAATCCTGATGTTGTCATGGTGATTGAGGAACTGGGTGACCATGGTCATCCCGGATCGTGGTGGCCCCGTGACGAAAAGCTGCACGGCCGTCTCCCGCACGGCTGTCAGGCGGGCATCACAAAACGTGGCCGGTCGTGGAGCTACTCAGCTCATGCCCACGGTGTTTTGCAGGGAACCGAGAATGTCGGTGAGGTTGGCGACCAGCTGCGCTTGCTGAGCTTGGATGGCTTCGGTCGCGCCGGCTTGCGCGTTGGCCAGCGCCTCGTTGATGCGCCGCTGCACCGTGTCGGCGCCCAGCCGCAGCAGCCCGTCTTCGATATGCAGGTCGACGAGGCACCGATGCCCGTTGATGGTCACTTCGACGGTTTCCGTCTCGTCCGATGCCGTGAACGATTCAGTGTTCGTAAGGTGCATCTGGTCCTCGAGGGCCTTGTTGAACCGCTCGAACTGCGCCAACGTCTCAGTAACCTGCGGGTGTGGTTCCCTGCTAGTCATGTGCGAGGTTCCTTCAATCTCGGGGACGCCTGGCTGCGTGGCCGATTACCGGTATGGCCTCGCTCCACGGCAGACCCTCAGTCTAGGGTGACCCGACGCCGGTCAGTGACGGCTTTTTTGCTTGTTGCCCGCCGCACACCCTGGCCGTTTGTGCGATGACACCCGGAGTTTGCCGGCCGTTTCCCTAGCGCGGCAGCGCGCTCTGGTAGCGACTCTCCTCGGGCGGCGATACCGGTCGGATGGGTAGCTGGCGATGCCTCGGAGTGCTGATCACGTTGTGGCGCAGCGTCACCCGTGCCACCCCCGGGTGACGTCCGAGATAGGTGGTCGCGTGGGGCCACGCCACCTTCGATTCCGGCCCTACGTGCGCACCGATCAACTCGGCGAACTCGGTGAAACGCGGCCCGAGCGTGACGTTGCCGCCCGAGGCGGTGGCCCGCACCGCAAATTGCATGAATGCGCGGGCATCACCGAAGTTGATACTCGTGTCGATGTCGTCGAACGGCATGTACACCGGGTACTGGTTCGCCGTCTCGCCCACCAGCACGCCCGCCGACCCGATCGGGAGCTGGTAGTGCCGGTCGGGGACCAGGGACTGGCCGTGCAGCGCGGCGCGCTGGCTCCCGGACAGGCGGGTGAAACCCCGTGGCTTCTTCGGCGACTCCGAGGTGGTCAGCAGCACCGTCGACTGCGGCGTCCTGCCGGGCACCACCCGGACCCGGGTAATGGTGTGGTCGGCGTGCACCGACCACCACACGTCCGGCCCTCCGATCGCGGTGTAGGCCGCGGTGAAGTTGTTGCCGCCCTTGATCTTTGACCAGCGTTCCCGCTCGAAGCTGATCTCGGTGGCGTGGTCGTAATCATCGAAGCTGCGTCCACAGACGGCGTCGACGCCGTGCCCGGCGAGCTGGTCGGCGATACGCGTCGCCGACGACACCAGGTAGCGGATCAACCCAGCCACTCCATGGTCGCGCCGCTGCGCCGAGCGGCGGGTGCGCTGCGGCTCGGCGCGCAGCATGATCCAGGTCCGCCGGTGCGCTGGAGCCGGGTCGGTGCCGGTCACCTGCTGGTAGAGGCTGAGCAGCTCGGCCGACGCCGGCTTACCGGTCCGGTAGCCGGCCGAGACGATGTCGGCCTCCAGGTCGGGGCAGTTGATCTCCAACAGTTGCTCGAGCAGCCGGGTGTCCACGACGTCGTCGGTATGCGCATGCCCGTCGACGATGACCGTCGGTGTGAACGGTCGGGGGATGAGTTCGATGACGGCGACCAGGACTTCGCCCTCCCAGCGCACGGCCACATGCTCTCCCGGCTGCACGGTGGCGCCGACGGCCGGCTCGGAGGGAACGTCGGGCTGCCTGCGGCGCCGCACCAGCCAGGCGCACGCGGTACCGATCCAACCGGTCAGCCGGCGACCGCGGAACGTCACCAAGGCAAGTACCGCGGCCACCGCCACCAGAGTGGGTCCCGCCCATTGGTAGCGGGTTCTCATGAACAAGAGGATGCACAGCGGCGCGATCGCCGCGACCCACAACGCGTGGCCGCTGGAGAACCGTAACCGGAAGGCCCTCATGCGATTCAGCGCCTTCGCAGAGCTTGTCTGGTCAGGGTGGCCAGCCCCAACGCGACCAGCAGGCCGAAGATGCCCGCGGCGACAACGGTGATGGGCCCGTGATCAGGCGGCGGCACGGGGGCCGGGGGCTGAATCCGGTTGACAATCAACGGTGTAGCCGCCGGGGCGCCGGCCGGAATAGCCCATGTGAGTGCCGCGAACGCATCGACTGTGCCCGCCCCGACAGCGTCGTCGACGCCGCCGCCGGGGTGGCGCGCGCTGGCCGTGATCCGGTTGATGACCTGCGCCGGCGCCAAGTCCGGGAACTTCTGCCGAAGCAGCGCCGCGAGCCCGGAGACGTACGCGGCGGCGAACGAAGTGCCGGCGATCGGCACCGGGCCGTCCTTGCCGGGCAGGGCGTCCACCGGCTCGCCGTCGGGACCGAGCGCGACGATGTTCTCCGCCGGCGCCGCCGCACCCACCCACGGGCCGTGCATCGAGAAGGGGCTCGGCGCCCCGTTCTGGCCGACACCGCCCACGGCCAACACCAACGGTGCGTACCACGCCGGCGTGACGATCGTTTGCACCTGCTGCCACCCGCGGGGGTCGTTCGGCATGGACGGGTCGGGCGGCGGGTTCTGCGCGCAGTCGCCACCGGTGTTGCCGGCCGCGACGACGACCACGATGTTCTTGACGTTGACCGCGTAATTGAGGGCCGCTCCCAACGTGGATTCGTCGACCGGCTTTCTCACCTTGAAACATGCCGCTTCGCTGATGTTGATCACGTTGGCGCCCAAGTTGGCGGCATGCACCACCGCGCGGGCCAGGCTGCGGACGGATCCGGCCGCGGGCGACGCGTTGGGGTCGTTCTGGTTGGCCTGGTTGTCCTTCGGCTCGTACGCCTCCGACGTCTGGCGCAGCGAGATCACCCGGGCGTCCGGTGCGACGCCGACGAATCCGTCGGTCAGCGCGGGCCGGCCGGCGATGATCGACGCGATCAGCGTCCCGTGCGCATCGCAGTCGGACAGGCCGTCGCCGTCGGCAACGACGAAGTCGCCACCCGGCTCGGCGGGGACCCGAGGCGAGGGATCCACCCCGGTGTCGATGACGGCCACCGTGACGCCGGCGCCCGTCGCGAACCGGTGTGCCGCGCCGACGCCCAGGTACGCGTCGGCCCACGGTGGATCGTGAAAGTTGGTTCCCGGCAACGTCAATGGGGCCTTGCAGACGCGGCGCTGTTCGAGCGGTTGGTCAGGTCCCGTTGTGTCGGGCGGCATCGCGGCCGGGTCGATCGAGGGCGGGGCGACCGCCGACGCGGGGGGCGCGGTGAACAGCACGATCGTCAGCGTCACCGTGATCAGCCAGATACGGTGCACCGCCGGACACTCCATTTCGATCAGCCGCGGCGCTGGTCCTGCCCGCCGACCATTCGGGAGCAGTATTCGCGGACGTGGCGCCGCCTGCATCTTAAGCATGCCCGGCCGCATCGATGACGCGTTTCCTCGAGAGTGCGCCGGGTTACGCCCGGCGGCGCCTGGAGCCCCCAAAGAGCCGTCGCGGCACGCTTTTCCCCGCGCGGGTGGAATATGAACGCCACCGGAACGGCGGGTGTCCGCCAGCCGTCCAATGGATGGCGGCTACCAGACGATGGCCGCCATGTCACGGTTGTCCGAACACACGCTGCGCACCGCGGCCTCGATGTCGGGGGCGGTGATGATCTGCAGGTCCTCGACGGTCACCGCCTGGCCGGCACGCTTCTGCGCGACCACGCGGGTGTCCCGGAAGCCCTCCGCCCGCTCGATGACGTTGCGGGCGAACCGGCCGTTCTGCATGGCGTCGATGCCGTGCCGCCCCCCGGGCGTCGTGTAATTGCGGATGGTGGTGGCCGCGTCCAGGAACGCCTCGCGCGCGGCGTCGTCGAGCTTGCTGGCGCGCGGTGCCGCGTAGCGCTGACCGATCTCGACGATCTCGGCCGGCGAATACGACTCGAACCGCAGCTTGCGGTTGAATCGGCCCGCCAAACCGGGGTTCACGGTGAGGAATTCGTCCACCTGGTCCTCGTATCCCGCACCGATGAAACAGAAGTCGAAGCGGTGCGTTTCCAGCGCGACGAGCAGCTGGTTGACGGCCTCCATGCCGATCATGTCGGGTGTGCCGTCTTGGTGCCGCTCGACCAGGGTATAGAACTCGTCCATGAAAATGATTCGGCCCAGCGACTTTTCGATCAGCTCGTTGGTCTTGGGCCCCGACTCCCCGATGTAGTGGCCGCAGAAGTCCGACCGGCGGACCTCGCGGATTTCGGGATGCCGCACGATCCCCATGCCGGCGTAGATCTTGCCCAGCGCCTCGGCGGTGGTGGTTTTACCGGTACCGGGCGGACCCACCAGCAGCATGTGGTTGGTCTGCCCCTCCACCGGCAGGCCGTGCTCGAGGCGCATCATCCGCACCTCCAGCTGGTCTTCGAGCGCCGACACGGCCTGCTTGACCGCCGCCAGCCCGACCTGCTTGGCCAGCAGAGCGCGGCCCTCGGCGAGCAGCTCGGCGCGCCGCTCGGCGGTGGCGTCGTCGTCGAGCTCGTCGCGGCTCTTGGCCGTCGACGCGTCCCACCGGTCGGTGCGGCTGGCGATGGTTTCCTCGTCGGTGACGACCAAGTGCAGGTTGGGGTCGGCCAGAGCCGCCTTCGCGGCCTCGGTCAGGACGCCGTTGATGGTCGCCTTGGACAGCCAGACCTGAGCCTTGTCCTCCTCACGCAGCTGGCGGTGCACCATCCCGCGGACATAGGCCAGGTCGGCGACCAGCAGCGGGATATCGGCCGGCCCGATCGAGGCGGTCAGCACGTCGGCGTCGAAGCGACCCGACGCGTTGGTTTGCCCGATCACGTCGACGCGGTCCAGCCAGTCCAGGGCGACCCTGCCCTGCCCCAGGTGGGCGGCGGCGTGGGCCGCCAGCGCGCAGATCGACGCCGTCACGGCCGACATGATGATGGCCTGCGGCGGCAGCTCCTCGGCGGCCGTCAGCAGCACGTCCGACCAGCGCTGCGTGGTGTACATCAAGAACGCCCGGGCCAGCTGGTGCCATTGGTAATTGGCCCAGGCATCCAGCAGGTCGCGATTGGCGAGCAGCCGGTCGGCCTCGGCGTACTCCCCGGCGATGGTCAGCGCCGACGACAACGCGAGCCCCACCTGCGACGCGTCGGTCACCGTGATCCCGATGTAGGGGCCCAGCTGGATCTCCGCGGCCAGCGTCTGCCCGATGCGGGTCGTCTCGCGGTGCAGCCATTCGCTGGTGGCGTAGAGCTTCTTCAGCGAGGCCAGGTCGTTGTCGCCGCACGCGATGCGGCCCAGCCACGCGTCGGCCATCGACGGGTCGGCATCGGTGGCGGCGACGAACTCGGGCAGCGCGGCCGCCCGGCCCTGCCTGTTCTTGACGGTCATGGCCCGGTCGAAATGCCTACGGGCGGTTTGCAGATCACCCATCGTGTGCGCTCATCGAACTATGCCTCAAACTCTTTGACGTCCTATGTGACCGACATGGTGACCGGCTCGAGACTCACGTAGCGGTTCTCGGCGCGGAACATGTCCATCTCGACCAGCCAGTCCTCGCCCGCCGCGCTGACCCGCACCATTGCGGGACCAACCTGTTCGATGATCACCTCGAAGTTGTGCCGGTGCCCTTCGGGCAGCCTGGTGCCCGCAGGCGCGACGGTGATCACGGTCGCGGGTCGCGGGGTGGGCGAGATCGAAGCGACGTGCTCCACGACGCTGACGGTGGTGCGCGGCGCGGGGCGGACGGTGCTGACGACGCTGATCTCGGGCATTCGCACGGTGGCCCAGCGCGTCATGTCGCGGGTGTGCACGCAGACCCGCTCGCCGGCGCCGGCGGTGCGGATCACGATGCGCTTGGCGATCGGGTCGTCAGCCGCCACGAAAACCCTTGACAGTTCACCGGCGTCGGTGACGGGGATCATGAGCCGGTCCCCGTTGCTCAGCTTCCCGATCAGCACGCCCGACGGGCCGATCTCGGTGAGCAGATGCTCCGGCAGCGGGCTGGGACGCAGCGCCCGCAGGTGGGGCCGCGGGCCGCACATGTTGGCCGCCGCGGCGGCGGCCTGTTCCCCGTTGAGCCGGCGCAGGATCACGCTGGGCGGGGTGGGAGCCGGTGTCGGTGTGCGCACGGTGATGGTCGCCGTGCAGGTCGCGTCCGGGTACACGGTCACATTCTGGATGACCTCGTCGACGCGCAGTGTCCACGCCTGCGACAGCACGCGCGAGTTGATCGCCTCGGCCGGATACGCGTAGGTCGTCATCCAGCCACCCTCGCCGCGGATGGCCTTCCAGCGCTGCACGTCCCCCTCGATCGCGTCACACCCCAGCCGGCGATCCAGCTCCGCCAGGTCGGTGGCGTTGGCCACCTTGGCCCGCAACCCCTGGCAGCGCAGCAGGCCCGCGATACGCTGCGCCACCGAAATGGCCGCGGCGCCAACGGTTGTCCGCCAACGCAGCGCTTGCGTGTTGTCGATGATCGACAGCCGCATGATCAACCAGGTTTCGCGCCGGCCCGCATATGGCGGGGTACCGATCTCCGAGTCATACACCCGCGGGTAGTCCCCGACGGTGCCGTGCCGGGAGCCGAGTGATACGACGCTGATCGAGTCGAGCATCAAACCCAGCGCCTGGTGCATCATCGGCACCAATTCGACGACGTCGATGACGTTGTCGGTCTCGACGGTCACCGAGCCGGTCACCGTGGTGGCTTGGTGCGCCCTGCCCAGCAATTGCACCGCCACCACCGCGACGCCGTCCTGCACCCGGACGCCACCGCCGGAACGGTTGTTGGCCACGGTCAGTGGGGCGTCCCAGCTGATCGGCCGCCGGCCGTGGCACCACAAC
>NZ_LZKD01000033.1:0-9675 GCF_001668695.1 Mycobacterium sp. E2497 | reverse complement strand
CTCACCGCCGACGTCGAACAGGCCACGGCCGGCGGCCAGCGGGTCCTGGCGGTGGCTTGCGCCCACTTCGATGCCGACACAGCGTTACCGTCCGAACAGCACGACTTCGAGTTCGAATTCCTTGGGCTGGCCGGCCTCAACGACCCTGTGCGGCCCGGCGTGGCAGCTGCGGTCGCCGAATGCCGGCATGCGGGCGTCCGCACCATCATGATCACCGGCGACTACCCCGGCACCGCTCTGGCGATCGCCCGCGACATCGGCTTGGACCATGAAGCCGGCTGCATCACCGGCCGCGACCTCGAGGCGATGCCGGGCGATGAGTTGGCTCGCCACATCCGGTCGGTCAGTGTCTTCGCGCGAATGGTGCCGGAGCAGAAGCTTCAACTCGTCCGCGCCCTGCAGGCCAACGGTGAAGTGGTCGGGATGACGGGTGACGGCGTCAATGACGCCCCGGCCTTGCGCGCGGCCAACATCGGCATCGAAGTGGGCGCAAGCCACCGCCAGGACCCGCTGGCCGCCGGCCGTGGCCTGTTCGACGTCGGCGGTGAGTGCGGCGAGGTCGTCGGCGGTGAAATGGCACAGGTCCGCGATGGCCTCGGGTGCACCCTTGGCGGCGATGACGTAGCTGCCTCCGTCAGGCGAACGCCACACGTGGGACAGCGCCAGCAATTCCTCCGAGAGCGGATATTCGCGCACGAGTTCCCACTCGTCGTGCACGTGTTCGGTTCCGGACAGGTACTTTTCGCCCAGTTCCCTGAACGCCTTGTCCATCGGATCGAAGGGATCGACGGGCGAGGCCAGCACGGCGAACTCCGCGAGGGTGTGGAACGCCTCCGGCAGCGCGTCCTGGCCGAGGGTATACGCGTGCCCGTCAACGATGAGCTGCCGCACGGTCATTCGGTTCAACGTCAAGGTGCCCGTCTTGTCGACGCACAGGACGGTCGCCGATCCCAGCGTCTCGATGACCGGGGGAACCCGGGTGAGAACCCGCTTACGCGACATTCGCCACGCGCCTAGGGCCAGAAATACCGCCAAGACCACCGGAAACTCTTCCGGCAGCAGCGCCATCGCGGTCGCGATGCCCGCGAGCACGCCCGTCAGCCAGTTGCCCCGCGTCAGCCCGTAGACGATGACGACCGCAACCGCGACGGCCACACCCAGCGCGGCCAGAATCCCAACCAGCCGGTCGATTTCGCGCTGCAGCGGGGTGCGCTCCGGCTCTATCGTGCGCAGCGCTGTCCCGATCTTTCCCAGTTCGGTTCCTGCTCCGGTCTGCATGACCTCGGCGATGCCATGACCTTTGACCACCAGGGTTCCCGAGAAGACCCAGGGGGTCGCGTCCCCGCCGGGCCGGCCCATGGCCGCCGGGACCTGCGCAGGCTCGATCGACACCTTCCGGACCGGGACGGACTCGCCCGTCAACGCCGATTCGTCGACCGAGAAGTTCGCGCACTCCCAAAGCATCCCGTCGGCGGGGACCCGGTCGCCCTCGGCGAGCAGGACCACGTCACCCCGCACCACTTCGCGGCCGGCAATGCGTACCTGCGCACCGTCCCGCACCACGAGGGCCCTGGGCGAAGACAGGTCACGCAATGCGGCCAGGGCCCGTTCGGTTCTGTGCTCCTGATAGATCGAAATCGCGATGACGACGACGACGAAACCCATCAACATGACGCCGTCCAGCGGCTCCGCCAAGAGGAAGTTCACCAGACCCGCCCCCAGCAGCAGAAGCAGCATGGGTTGCCGGATGACGTCCCAGGCCTCCTGCAGCAAGTTCCGGCGCTGTTGGGCCGCCAACTCGTTGGGACCGTCGGCTGCGAACCGGCGCGCGGCTTCCGCGGCGGTTAGTCCGGACAGGGCGGCGCCGCGTCCTATCTCAGCCTTCGTCACGATGTCGTCAGCGCGGTCTGAAATGTCTGCTGGTGGCCCTTTTCGTCGCCGGCGATTTCGCGGAACAGGTTGGCGGCCTCGGGGTTTCCCGCCTGGTCGGCCTGGCGGGCGTAGTCGGGATACATGACGTCGGCCTCGTGCTGCTCACCGCTGATCGCGTCTTGCAGGTTGGCGTTGGTGTCGGTGGCCACCAGCCCCGCCAGGGTGGCCAGCGTCGCGAAATGCTCGTTCAATTCGACGTCGGCGGTGTTGGTGAACAGCTGTGCCACAGCAGGATTGCCGGCCCTGCGCGCCTGATCGGCGTAACGCATGTACTTGGCGTAGGCGAAGGCCTCACCCTGCATCGCCGTGCGCAGGTTCGCCAGCGTAACCCCGGACGACCGTGGGGGCCCGGCCGCGATAGCCGCCGGCGCCGCACCTTGGCCGGCGGGGACCGACGCGCCACTGCCCGGGCTGTTCACCGCCTGAAGTGCGGTTTTAAAGTCCCTGAGGTGATTCGCCTCGTCGGCGCCGAGCTCGCTGAAGGCGGCCGCCGCGGCCGGATCGTTGTCCGCGGTGGCCTGGTTGGCGAAACCCGGGTACATGGCCGTGGCCTCGTTGCTCTCGCCGTTGATCGCGTCGCCTAGGTCGGCCGCGATGTCGCCGCCCAGGCCGACCAGATCGGCCTCGCGCGCAAAGTGATCCATGTGCTCGGTTTGGGCCGCGTCGGTGAAGTCCTGCGCGGCCCGGGCCCGCCCCGCCTGCTTCGCGTGGGCGGCGTAAGCGAGATACTTCGCATGGGCCAGCGCCTCGCCATGCATGGCTGATAACGCATTCGATCGGGTGGAATCGGCAAGCGCGGAGGTGGTGGAGGCTGCCGGTGGCGCCGGATGGCTCGAGCATGCCGCCACCAGCAGCGCGGCCGCACACACCACACCCAACAACCACCTGGTCTGAGACATGGCTAGCCCGGCAGTCGATGTGTCACTCGTCTTGCCATACGACCGACGGTAACGCTGTGCGGCGGGCCGGCCGTAGAGGCGGAAGTCCCGTAATCGGTGACGGCGACCGCTTGCGTGCGGGCCGAGGCCGAAAGCGGCTGCCACGTCGATTGAGCCGGGGTACCGTGTCGGATCATGCGCGGTAGCTCAGGGCCGCTTCCACCGCGGCTGCTGCTCGACCAACTGCGCGACGAGCGCGGCCGGCGGGTGGTGTTCGTGTCGCATTGCCTGCTGAACGAGAACACCCGGTACGCCGGCGGTGCCACCCGAGCCGGCGCGGTGCCGGAGGCGGTCGAGGAGCTGATCGGCGCGGGCTACGGAATTCACCAAATGCCCTGCCCGGAACGGCTGGCCTGGGGCGGGGTCCTCAAGCCCCACAGCCTGCTCCTGTACGGCTCCAAGGGCGGATGGCTGTATCCGCTGCGCGGCCCGCTGCTCCGCGCGTTCGTGTGGTGGACCCGCCTGGTCTACCGGCGGTTGGCGCGGCGCGTCGTACGCGACGTGGCCGACTACCAGCGTTCCGGGATCGCGGTCCAAGGAGTGGTCGGGGTCGGCGCCTCGCCGTCGTGCGGGGTGATCACGACGTTGGATATGCGGGCCTCGCTGGACGTGGTCGCGGCCTGTCCGGCCGCCGCGCTGACCCGTGACGTCATGAACGAACGAGCCGTGCTCGGATGCCGCCGCCAGGGCGAGGGCCTGTTCGTCGCGGCGCTGGATCGTGCGTTGCGGCGACGCGGGCTGCAGCTTCCCGCGCTCGAGCATGACCTCGCGGCGGAGCTTCGCGGTGAGCGGCAGACGCTGCTCGCCGCGGGCCCATTGCGGGCCCTGGGGGAACTCCGGAACCGCGGGACCCCCTCCGGCGGCGTCGAAACCCGCTGACCCGCTTCCGGATTCGTCGTCTGGTGGCTTATCGCGGGCCCGCCCACTCGCGGACTACTCGCCGAACCGCTTGTCTTATATACCCTACAGGGGTATGGTTTGGGTTATGAACGAGACAGACACCTGCCACTGTAAATCCACCGGTTGCACCTGTGGCGACTCCGGCTGCACGCACGCCGCCGGCTGCAGCTGCGGTCACCCCGAATGCACGTGTAACGATTAGTCAGCCTCATCGCTCACAGTGCGTCGCTACCTCACGGGGCCACCAGCCCGCCGGTCGCCCGAGTGGCGGCGGCAAGGCCCATCGCACCCGTGGCCATAGGCCGCAAGTGAATCACCCCCAGCTGATTACGAGACTCATCATCGGTCTCACGATTCTCCTCGGCGCATGCGTGGAGGTCGCGCCGGTGGCCGGCGCCGACCCCAATCCGTTCGGCAACCTGAGCTGTCATTGCCAGTCGCCTCCTGGCCCCGGTTCTGACGTCCGCGGTCAAATCGCCCACGGAATCGACGATGGCCTCTCCCGGCTGCAAGCCCACGACGGCAACCCACGGCCGGCCGGGCCTTGAGGTCCGATCCGGGGACTTAAGCCCCTACCCCCTAGGGGTATCGATGCGGCACGATGGGCGTTACACACAACCGAGAACGGAGGCCCTGATGACATCTCGAGCGAGGACGGCGATCGTGCTGTTCAGCGGTGCGACGGTCCTGACGCTGGCCGCAGGCTTTGGCATCAGCGAATTGCTCAGCGACACAACCACACCGACCGCGGCCCCTACGTCGACCGTGACGCCCGCACCCCCTGCCACGGCCGGCCAGGGAGCACCCGCAACCAGTGAGCCCACTCGTGACTTCACCGCTCCCGGCGGCCCCAACGGCTGCATTCCCCACGTCAACTGTTAGGCGCGAGCGCGCTGGCCTGGTGCCCGCCGTGACACCAAACGGCGAGACCGCAGGTCGAATCCGCTAGAAGAGGTGGGGAGTGCTTCTGTGATGTCGGTGGTCGTAGTGCACGACCGCTCCGACCACGCCGGCGCCGACGCCGACACAGGACAGCAATGCGGCGGCCGCCACCATCGCCCAACCCGGGTGGCCGGTGCCGGCCGCGAACAGGGCCATCGGCAGAGCCGCAAACGCAAGGAGTGTGGACAGCCACCCGGTCCAGGCGGCGAACCTGTTGAGCATCATGTTTGACCCTCCTTAGCGGTCAGTCACGATCATCGTCCTTGTCGGCATCGGCCGGCAAGATGCCAAATGCCGAGGATGGTCCATTGATGGCGTGCCCCTGCCGTCGGGCCAGGTGACCGCGACCGTAACGCCGATCCTCTTCACCTGTCCCGCTCGAAGCGGCAAGCGGAACGTCTATGTTATGCACCTGACGCACAACGCTTCTCGGGATAAACGCCCCCAGCGCCCACCAGTCATCGCCCACTTCAGTGGTCATCGCGCCGCCAAGTCAAGGCGCGACTACCCGAGCGAGCAAGACGCTGTACCCATCAGCATAAGGAGTCCGATCACTTTCATTCTGGCTTCATGTGCGGGCGTTAGCGTCGCGTTCAGACCAGGTCACGGACCGGAAAGGGATGAATCAATGAAGCTCGGAATGAAGATCTGTATCGGTGTGGCCGGCGTCGCCGCCCTGGCGGCCATTGGCGTGGGGGTCGCTGTCGCCGACGACCAAGAGATCACCGGCCCCGCCGCCGACCAAGCTCGCGCCGCAGCGGTACAAGCCATACCGGGTAAAGCCGGGAAGGTCGAGAAGGAAACGAACGAGGGCGCCGCCTATTACGGGGTGCTCGTCACCAAAACGGACGGCACGCAGGTGGAAGTTCACCTCGACCAAGGCTTCCACTTCGTCGGCACCGAAGCCCCCGACAACGACTGATCTCGCAATCGGAGTTCCCGGAGTTTCAGGTGACTCGAATCGTGGGCAGGGCAACCGATCTCGCCGCCGAGGCCGGTAACTTCAGCGCGACGCACATCGCGCTGACGGCCGCACTAACCGGTGTGCTCGCGCTGGCCGCGGCGGCGTGGCGGTTGGGGCGAACTTCCTGGCTGGATGTCATTGCCATCGGTGTCCTGAGCGCGGCCGCGGTGTTCCTGTGGCGAATGTCGGCCAACATGCCACAACTCAACAGCGACGGACTCCCGGGCTTTTCCGCCAACGACTGGCTCGCACCCGTCATGACGTTTCTCTTTCTCGCGGCATACGCCGATCTCCGGCCTCCTGCTGATCCGAGACGCTTTGGCCAGGCCCGCGCGATCGCCGTGGTGGTGTCGTTGTGCGTCAACGTGGTCACCATCTGACGCCACCCGCACGAGAGGCAAACCTTGATTACATACTCGATATGAGTGAGGTAGGCCCGGGTTCACCGCTCGACGGGGAACCCCAATCGGCCGATCGAGAGCCCGCTGGCGGCGTGGGCTTCGGTCGCGTCCTCGCGTATTTCGCGAAACTGGGCGCGATCGGGTTCGGCGGGCCCATCGCCACCGTGGGATACATGCAACGCGACCTGGTCGAACGGCGCGGATGGATGGACCGGCAGGAATTCCTTGACGGCGTCGCCCTCGGCCAGACGATGCCCGGCCCCCTGGCGGCGCAGGTCGCGATGTGGGTGGGCTACTTGCGTCGCGGCGCGCTCGGTGCGGCCGCGGTCGCAGCGGCGTTCGTGGCGCCCTCCTTCATCATCGTGGTGGCCGTGGGCGCCATCTACACCCACTATTCGGGATCGCGCGTCGTGCAAGCGCTGTTCTACGGCATCGCCCCGGCCGTGATGGCGATCATCACCATCGCCGCGATCAGGCTGATCAAACTGACCGACCGCGCCGACTGGCGGCTGTGGGGCATCAGCGCGGCGGTATTCTCGCTCACCGCCCTCACCGGTTCCGAACCCGTGCTGGTGATCGTTGGGGCGGGTCTGTTGATGATCGCGCTCGACGCCCGGCCACGAATCCGATTGCGGCGCAATCCCCCAGACGACGTCGGCAGCACCGGAAGCGCCCCGAAGTCCATGCCCCTGGTGATCGGGCTGGGCACCATTGCCGGCGGCGGGACGCTGGCTTCTCTGGCATTGTTCTTCCTGAAGACCGGGGCGATTGTGTTCGGCTCCGGGTTGGCGATTGTGCCCTTCATGCGCGCGGGAGTGGTCGACCAGCACCACTGGCTGACCAACAGCCAGTTCCTGGACTCCGTGGCGATAGGTCTTATCACCCCAGGGCCGGTCGTGATCAGCGCTGGATTCATCGGCTATCTCGTCGCGGGACTGCCCGGGGCGATCGTCTCCAGCGTCGCCATCTTCACCCCGATCTACCTCGGGGTCGTCGTGCCCGGCCGCTGGTTCTTGCGGCACCGCGAGAATGTTCAGGTGCGCGCCTTCGTCGCCGGTGCCACCGCCGCCGCCGGCGGGGCGCTCTGCGGTGCGGTCGTGGTGCTCACTCGACAAGCTGTCACCGACTGGATCACCGCCGGCATCGCCCTGGTCACGCTGGGCGTGCTGTGGCGTTTCAAGATCAAAGAGCCTTATGTCGTCGCCGCGACGGGAGTGCTTGGCCTCCTGGCTTTTTGAGCGTTCCTGCGGCGGGTCTATGGCGCTTGCAGGTTGGTGGCGTCGAGCGCGGGGCGCAACGCCCTTGCCAGCGCAACCGCGTCGTCGACGGCCCAATAGTGCATATAGAACAGCCGGGGTTCCTCGGTCAGTCCGTGGTTGTGCAGCTCGACGATCTGGATGTTTCCGGCACGCAGGCCCTGAATCACCTTCTGCACTTCGGGAGCGATCAGGATGAAGTCGCCGTTGATCGCCGCCCGACCGCCACCGACAGGTTGGAAGTTGATGACGGTGGTCAGGTTCAGCGACGCCGCCGGCAGGACGTTCCCGTCTTCAACGATGGTGTCCTTACGGGGGATGCTGTACTTCAACAGTCCTCCATCTTGGGTCCCATTGCGGCCCAACGCTTGCTGCACCCCGGCGACGTCTATGTCGACCGGCGGCTGCTGCGCCGGCGGCGCGGCGGCCGGGCCAATCGATGTCGCGTCCAGCGCCGTTCTAAGCCCCTTCGCCAGCTGCACGGCGTCACCCATGCCATGTATGTGCGTCCACCAAATCGGCGGATTCTGTTCGAGCAGGTGCTTGTGCAGTGCGGTCTGAGCAATGCCATGCGCCTGCAGCGCGTCGGTGACCTTGGGCAGCTCTTCCTCGGTGACCACTAGGTCGCCCATCAGCAGCGTCGCGTTGTTGCCGTAACGGGCGAATGCCGCATACCCGCCCAACGACAGGCCTGGTTTGATGTCCACGCCGTAAGATGTGATGTGAAGATCGTTGCGCGGCAAGTTGATCCGATACGCGGTGTTGTGGTCGCCGAGCTTTCCGGTTCGTCCGAGCGCGTCGGCCACCGGCTTCCAGTCGGCATCGCCGGCCGTCACCGCTGAACGCGTGTTGGCCGGTTGCCCGGTGCCGCCTTTCGGACCCGAACTGCAACCCGCCAGCACCGTGGCGGCGATCGCGATCCCCACAACAGCATGCTTGACGCCGGCCATGACCGTGGGTCTACCGCTTCTTCATGAAGCCACGATGAAGCCGGACGGCGTGGCGGAATGTCCTCATCGCAACTTCATCAACGGCGACTACACCTGCTTTACCCACTTAGAGGTGATGATGGGTGTAAGCCTGATGGCATCTCCGTACGGGGAGAGGATGGTGGCGACCGTGCGAGTGCTGGTGGTCGAGGACGAGCCAAAAATGGCCGCCCTACTCCGCCGCGGCCTGGTCGAAGAGGGCTACGCGGTCGACATCGCCGCCGACGGCCCGAGCGGCTACCACGCCGCAACGGTCTGTGACTACGACGCCGTCGTCCTCGACGTCATGCTGCCGGGAATGTCGGGGTTCGAGGTCTGCCAGAAATGGCGCCGCCGGCAGAACTGGGTGCCGGTGTTGATGCTCACCGCCCGCGGCGCCGTCGTCGACCGAGTCGCGGGGCTTGACGGCGGCGCCGATGACTACGTCACCAAGCCCTTTCACCTCGATGAGCTCTTCGCCCGACTGCGGTCGCTCATTCGCCGCGGGCCGACACCGCGACCCACGGTATTGACCGCCGGTGCGTTGCGAGCCGACCCTGCGGGCCACCGATGCTGGCGGGGTGACGTCGAGATCGAGTTGACAGCAAAGGAGTTCGGGCTGCTGGAGCTGCTGATGCGCCGGCCCGGCACGGTGCTCACCCGGGACCTGCTGATGGAACACTGCTGGGACTTCGCCTACGAATCACGGTCCAACGTCATCGACGTCCACATCCGTGCGCTCCGCGACAAGATCGACCGGCCGTTCGGGACGCGCTCCATCGAAACCGTCCGTGGGATCGGTTACCGTATGCGCGCCGACGGCGGTGTGCCCGAGAAATCGAGCCGATGATCCGGCGCTGGCCGATCCGGATCAGGCTCACCGCCGCCTTCACCGTCGTGACGGGGCTGCTGTTATTCGCGGTGGCGAGTCTGACGGTTGCCCACACCAAGGGATCGCTCGACACCGCGATCACCGAGTCCCTGTCCACCCAACTGGCCAACCTCGGTCCGATCGCGGCGGACGACGATCCCGTACTGGCCGGAGGCGATCCCGACACCGCCCAGCAGATCGTCGGCCCGGAGGGTCGGGTGCTGGCGGCGACCTCCAATCTGGGCGGGCAGAACGCGCTGACGACCTCGCAGCTGGCGAGCGCCCGCCACGGGATACTGGTCACCGATCAATCGCGGCTCGGCAACCTGCCGGCGCCCGTGCGCATGGTGGCCGGTCCGGCGCCCGGAGGACGCGTCGTCGTCGCGGCCCAAAGTCTCGCCGACCGGGACGCCGCGGTCGCGGATCTGCGCAACGAGCTGGCCGTCAGTTTCCCGCTGTTGCTGTTGGCCACCGCCGTCGGCGCATACCTCCTCGCGGCCGCC
>NZ_LZKD01000032.1:0-11771 GCF_001668695.1 Mycobacterium sp. E2497 | reverse complement strand
AGTTCCAGCGCGGCGGTCCGGGTGTAGTTGATGACACCCGCCTTGGCCGCCGCGTACGCCGCGTAGCCCGGCGCCGCACGGCATCCGGGTCAACGCGATCGCGCCCGACATCACGCTCACCGAGGGGCTGGCGCAGCTCGGCGGCGAGGCGGCGCTGACCCGGACCGGCCACGTCGTGCCGCTGGGGCGGCCTGGCCACGTCGACGAAATCGCCAGCGTCGCAGTGTTCCTCGCGTCGAACATGTCGGCGTACCTGACCGGGCAGACCCTGCACGTCGACGGCGGCACCCACGCGGCGAGCGGTTGGTATCACGACCCCCGGACGGGTGAGTACCGGCTCGGCCCGTCCGGCTAGTGGCTCCACCCCTCGGCGGCCTGCTCGGAG
Source organism: Mycobacterium sp. E2497 (assembly GCF_001668695.1). NCBI lineage: Bacteria > Bacillati > Actinomycetota > Actinomycetes > Mycobacteriales > Mycobacteriaceae > Mycobacterium > Mycobacterium sp. E2497. The sequence continues at coordinate 11,386 of NZ_LZKD01000032.1, read as the reverse complement.
AAGGTGCGGTCAATGCGCTCGAACCTGCGGCGGATCGAGGCGCGGGCGGCCTCGTGCGGCAGCACGTACAGGCGGTTGGCCAGGATCGCATCCGCCGTCAACCGGGCGACATCTTCCACGCCGACGCCCTCGTCCTGAGTCGGGAGCGTCCCGTCCGCTGCCTTCGGCGAAGACGACAGCCCGTAATCCGCGCCCCGGATCCGTTCCGAGTTGGAGACGAGCTTGGTCTCCACGACCATCGGGCACAGCACCGAAACGCCGATGCCGGCGTCCTTTACCTCGCGGGCGAGCGTCTCGGCCAGGCCGACCACACCGTATTTGGCGACGCCGTACGCCCCCAGGCCGGCGTTGGGAACGAGGCCGGCGAAGGACGCGGTGAAGGCGACGTGGCCGCCCGTGCCCTGTTCGAGCAGCCTCGGCAGGAACGCCTCGACGGCGTGGATGTTGCCCCACAGGTCGATATCGATGACCCAGCGCCAGTCGTCGTGGGTCATCTGGGCGATCGGACCCGCGACCACGATGCCGGCATTGCTGAACACGACGTCGACGCGGCCGAGTAGGCGGAACGATTCTTTCGCGAGGTGAACCATTTCGTGGAGATGCCGGACGTCGCATACCACGCCGTGTGCGTCGAATCCCTGGGCGCGCAGGTGGTTTACCGCCTGCTCCAGCCCGGGCTGATCGACGTCGGAGAGCACCACTCGGGCGCCGCGGCGGACGAATTCGGTGGCCGTGGCCAAACCGATGCCGCTCGCACCGCCGGTGACGACCGTTCCGCGACCTTCGAATCCGTCCATGGGACGGCACTCTATTTCAGGCAGCTACCCGCATCGATGGGCAGGGTCACTCCGGTGACGTAGCGAGATTCGTCCGAGGCGAAGAACAGCACCGCGTTGCTGATGTCGATCGGTTCCACCCACGGGACCGGCAGGGTGTGGAACAGCTGACAGATCGGCGCCATGTCGTCGGGACCCGGATTCTCCAGGTCCGGACGGAACATCTTGAACGTGCCCTCGTTGTGCAGCATCGGGGTCTTGACGTGCGTCGGGTGCACCGAGTTCACCCGGATCATGTGCTGGCCCAGCTCGACTCCGAATGCGCGCATCAACCCGACGACGCCATGTTTGGCGGCGACGTAGTGACCGGTGTGGGGATAGGCCTTCAGTCCGCCGACCGAGCTGGTCAGGATGATCGAACCGCCCCGGCCGCCCGACAGAAGGTGCGGCACACCGGCTTTCACCGTTTTCCACACGCCGGCCAGGTTGATGTCGATCATCTCGGTCCAGTCTTCTTCGCTGGTCTTGTCCAACGTGTCACCCCCGTTGCCGATTCCGGCGTTGGCCACGATGATGTCGAGCCGGCCGAGTTGTTCGACGCCGCTGTCCACCGCCGCCTTCAGGGCCTGGTAGTCGCGCACGTCGACTTCGGCGGTGACGATCCGGCGATTGTGTCCCTTGACCAGGTCGGCCGTCTCAGCGAGATCTTCGGGCGTCGACGCCGGGATCGCGGTGTTCGTAACGCCCTCGCGAATCGGCCTGCAGATGTCGATGGCGATGATGTCGGCACCCTCTTGCGCCAGCCGCACCGCGTGGCTGCGGCCCTGACCGCGTGCCGCTCCGGTGACGAAGGCGACTTTGCCCTCAACACGTCCGGTCATGGCTTCCTCAATTCCTGACTAGTGATCGCACGCCGCAGTGCGGAACCGCCGGAACCGCACCTCCCGGCATTCACTGATCCCGCCGCCTTTGCACTGTGTCACCACCGGTCAAGGGTGTCAACATCAAATCCGTTTTCGCTACTTGCCATTCTGGGCATTAGAGAATCCGGTTCTCGGCACGGTGCGTTATTGGGTCGGTTCCAGGCAATGGGCGGTCTGTGCGTCGCGGCTAGCCGACGAAGCCGCGCGAGCAGAAGTCCCAGACCTCGTCGCCGGTGATGGGGTGGACCGTCGCGTCGTCGGAGCCGCCGCTGGACTGGGCGATGAACATGACGGTCTGCATGGTCATCGCGGCCATTCGCTTCGGATTGACGCCCGCGCGCAATTCACCGGCGTCGGACGCCGCTTCCATCAGTTCGGTGAGCAACGCCAACAGGGGGGCATGCGCGACCTTGACCTCAGCCGGGTGGCTGACCAGCAAACGCGGCGCGAAGTCGGTGAACAGCGGCCGCTTGGCCGTCGGGTCCGGGCGCGAGGCCTCGTAGAGCAGCTGGACGGCGACCTTCAGCCGCTCCAGCGGATCGGTCTGGCTTTCCGTGGCGGCGCGGATCTGGTCGGCGGAGCGGCTCAGCGCGTCTTCGAACAGCGCCAGCAACAGCTCATGCTTGCCGTCGAACTGCAGGTAGAAGCTGCGTAGCGACTGGCGGGACCGGTCGACGACCTCCTGCACGGTAAAGTCCGTGGAGCCCTTCTCGATGATGATGGCCTGGGCCGCGTCGAGGAAGCGCTGAACGCGTTGCGCGGCGCGCAATTTCGCCGTCTTGATCGACCTCTCGACGGCGCGCTGCTTCCAAGCGGGCTCTTCGCTGGGGCTGCTCACAGCCGGCTCGGCTGATTGCCGCGAGGGGAGAACATGGTTGGACTCTACCGGAGAACGCCGTGACATCGCTGCGCTCGACCCCCTCACGGATCATGTGTCGGAGATTGTAACTTTCTCGTCACGAGAATACTATTCTCTTAGACGTGTGTATGGAAGCGTAATCATAAGAGCGAACCGGGCCGTCGGCGGAAATCGTGATCTACCGACGCGGGGAAGCGCTCACGACCGTTGCGGGGAGTCGCGTGCAACTCACCTTTGACGCCGACGTGGAGGCGTTCCGCGCCGAATTCATAGCCTTCCTGGACGCGCATTCACCGTCGGAGTCCGAGGCGTCCGAACGGCCCCGCTCCAGCTCGCACGTGCCGGCCTGGGCCCGGCGCTGGCAACGGCTGTTGTTCGACAGCGGATGGCTGCTCCCCGGCAATCCCCCCGAGTTCGGTGGGCGCAACGCGACGCTGTTGCAGCAATACGTGTACCTGGAGGAGCTGGGGCGGCGGCGCATCTATCAAAGTTTCAATCCGCAGGGCGTGGGCATCATCGCCGCCTCGTTGTTGACCTTCGGCTCGCCCGAACAGAAGCAGAAGTGGGCGGTGCCGATCCTGCGGGCCGAGATCACCGCGTCGCTGGGGATGAGCGAGCCCGGCGCGGGCTCGGACCTGGCGTCGCTGAAAACCCGGGCGGTGCTCGACGGTGACCACTTCGTCGTCAACGGCCAGAAGGTTTGGACATCCGGCGCCCACGATGCCGACGTGCTGCTGACATTCGTGCGCACCGATCCAAAGGTGCCGAAACACAAGGGCATTAGCGTGTTGCTGATCCCCACTGATACCCCCGGTGTGGTGCGCCGCCCGTTCGCGTCGGTGTGCGACAGCGACGAAATCGACTTCAACGAGGTGTTCTTCACCGACGTGCGCGTGCCGGCCGAGAACCTGGTGGGTGAGCTGAACCAGGGATGGCGGGTGGCCACCGGTTCTCTGGGGCACGAACGCGTCATGCTGTGGATGGGATACGTCGACCTGTTGCACGAACTGAGCATCGATTTCCGTCCGTCGGGCCCGCTTGAGCGCGATCGCTACGCCAGCCTGGTGATGGACGCCTACGCGCTGCGGTTGCTGGGCTCCACCGCGTTGTCGCGGGCCGCCCGGGGGGACGAGGATGTTGCGGCCCAGTCGGTGCTGAAGCTGCTGGGCTCCGAGGCCCTACAACGGGCGTCCGAGGACGCCCTGAACGCCGCCGATGCGGAGGGGCTTGTGCACCGCGCGGTGACCGCCCCGTTCGCTCCGCTGAACCTCGACAGCCACTACCGCAGCTGGTTCGACCGGTACGCGCGCACCTTCGCCGCGACGATTGCCGGTGGCACCTCGGAAATTCAGCGGAACATCATCGCCGAGCGGGTGCTGGGGATGCCGAGGAGCTAGCGGGCGTCCAGCCAGGCGTAGTACCCGATCGCGACCAGCCCGGCGGCGATCGACACCGCCCCCAACACCATGCCCGCCAGCGCGGTTCGCGGGTTGCTCGCTTCGCCCCGCGACACCCGCCTGCGCGCGACGTCGCCCGTGATCACCGCCGCGATGCCGAACGGCACCCCGACCAGCATCCAACACGTGCCGACCGCGACCAGACCCACGAGCAGCGAGGCGACGCCCATCTCGTTTCTGGGGGTTGGCTCCGGTTGACTCATCGCGTCCCATCCTGTTGGCGGCCAGACGCAGTCTACGCGCCGGTTCCGGGCCGCGCTTGACGGGCGTGCGAGCCTAGAGTTGGGCGAGCGGCGGCGCAAACCGGTTGTCCACCAGGAGTTTTCCCGCCTCGCGGGTCAGCTCACGGGTGTTGCCCAGCAGGCCGTCCAGAACGAGTGACCGTTTGACATGGCGGTGTAGCGGGTGCTCGGCGGTGAAGCCGATACCGGCCAGCACCTGCTGGCAGTGGCGGGCGGCGGTCAGCGCGGCCTGGCCGGCGGCGGCCTTGGCCAGTAGCGACGCCAGCCCGTCGTGGTCCTCGGCCTGTGCGGCCACGTGCAGCGTCGCTTCGGCGCCCTCGATCGCGACGAGCGTCTCTGCCAACCGGTGTCGGATCGCCTGGAACGAGCTGACGTGCCGGCCGAACTGCACGCGGTCCAACGCATGTCGGCGCGCCAGCGACAGCATGGCCCGCCCGGTGCCGACCAGCCACCAGCCCAGTGCCCGCCTGCCGGCAGCCAGCGCGGCCGGCGGCAGCGAATCCCCTTGCGGCACTCGCTGTGTCGGCAGCGCGTCGTCGATGGCCGAACCGAAGCGCTCGCCACGCTCCCATATCACCCACGAGCCGCCGGTGAACGGTAGCGGTGGGGTGCCGCCGGGTGCCGCGCCGATCTCGCGTGAGACCACGTCGTTGAGCACCGGGGCGTGCGCGCCCGTCTCGCCGAGTAACCGGAACACCAAAGCAACCGCGACGGCGGGCATCTCGTCCAGCATGTCGCGCCAGCCCAGCTCGGTCAGCGCCGCATCGAGCTCGCCTCCGGATGCGGCCGTCATCGTTGTTCGCAGCGAGCTTTCGAGCAGGCGCAGCGACTCGGGATCCGTCGACTCCACGGCTCATTCCTTCCCGAGGTCGAGCAGCCGGCGCGCAATGATGTTGCGTTGGATCTCGGCGGTGCCGCCGTAGATGGTCGCCGCGCGCGAGTACAGGTATTCCGGGCGCCACGGCGTGTCGTCGAGCTCGAGCGTTCCGGGCAGCAGGTCGCGGACGGTGTCGTAGAGCCGTTGCTCGGCGGCGGCGAGCAGCACCTTGTCGATCGACGTGTCCGGTCCCAGCCGCGCCCCGTCGCGCAGTCGGTGCTGGGTGTCACGGGATCGGCAGCGCAGCGTGTGCAGCGCCAGATACGCCGCCCCAAGCGCGGATTCGTCCGGATCGCCGGCGTCGCACGTCTGGGCGATGAGGTCGTCGAAGCGGGAGTAGAGGTAGGCGATCCGCTGCCAGAAGCACGTGGACCGCTCGTAGGGGAGCAGATCCATGGCGAGCCGCCAGCCGTCGCCCGGCCGGCCGAGCATGCGGCTTGCCGGGATCACCACGTCGTCGTAGTAGACCTCGCAGAATTCGTCGACGCCGTGCATCGTCCGGAGCGGCCGGATGGTGATGCCGGGCGTGTCGAGGTCGACGAAGAAGGCGGTGATGCCGTCGTGTCCGGGCGCGGTGCGGGTCAGCAGGACACAGCGGGTGGAGAACTGCGCGAAGCTGGTCCAGACCTTTTGCCCGTTGACGATCCAGTCGTCGCCCCGTTGCGTGGCGCGCGTGGTCAGCGAAGCCAGGTCGCTGCCGGAGCCCGGTTCGGAAAACCCCTGACACCAATGCTCTTCACCGCGAAGCAGCCGTGGCACCATCTCTGCGGCCAGCCCCGGCGGGGCGTAATCGATCATCGTGGGCGCGAGCACCTCGAGCATCGAATAGGGGCCCGGCTCGGCGAGGCGGCGGCCGACCACCTCTTCGCCGACGATCGCGCGCAGCACCGCGGGGCCGCCCAATCCGCCGACTTCGGTGGGCCAGCCGTAGCGCATCCAGTCGGCGTCGTACAGGGCGCGGCTGACCCTGGCGAATTGCCGCATGTGGCCCTGAAGGGAGTGGTCGGGACCGGGGGTTAGATCATTGTCGTCGAGCCACGCACGCAAGCCCGCCCGGAACTCCGCGACATTCACGGCGTGGGACGGCCGACGGCGTGCGGGCGCCCGGAGTCGTGCACGCCGCTGCGGCGGATGAACGTCATGGCACGGGTTTTCAGTCGCCATCCGTCGGGGGTGCGGGCGTAGGTGTCGCGGTAGTAGCCGATCCGCATGTCATGGGTGGCGTGGTCGATGAAGCACAACGGCTGGGTGCCGCTGGCGGAGTCGCCGTCGATGTCGACGAGCGCTGTTCCGGTGAGGAACAGGCCCTTTGGCGCGGCTGCCACCAGCTCCGGAAATCTGTCCAGCCGGTAGGTGTCTCCGAACGCGCTGTAGGTTCCGTCCGGGGTGAACACCCCGATCAGCCCGTCGATGTCCTCCTGGGTGATGGTGACCGCGTACCGGGCGAGCAGCTGCTGAATCTCGACCAGGTCGTCAGTTCGGGTTGGCTGTCTTGTTGACATAGACCTTGCCGCCTTTCATGACAAAGCTCACGTTCTGGGTAACGGTGATGTCTTCCAGGGGGTTTCCCGGCACCGCGATGATGTCGGCGAGCTGACCCGTCACGAGCCGGCCCCGGTCGGTCGAGTTGATCAGTTCGGCCGCGGTCACCGTCGCCGCCCGCAACACGGCCAGCGGTGGCAGGCCCCAGTTCACCAGGGTGACCAACTCGTCGGCGTTGCGTCCGTGCGGGATCGCCGGCGCGTCGGTGCCGACCGCGATCTTCACGCCGGCCTCGTGGGCGGCCAGGATCGAGGTCCGCGCCTTGGGGAACATCTCGGCGGCCTTGGCCTGCAACTCCGGGGCAGCGTGCGAGACGTCCATGGCATCGCCGTCGGCCAGGCGCCGGGTGCTCACCAGGAAGGTGCCGTGCTCGACCATCGACGCGATCGCGTCGTCGTCGATCAAGAACCCATGCTCGACGCAGTCGATGCCGGCGTCGACGGCATGCACGACCGCCTCGGCGCCATGCGTGTGAGCGGCGACGCGCAGCCCTCGCCGATGCGCCTCGTCGACGATCGCGCGCAGTTCCTCGTCCGAATAGTGTTGCGCGCCCGGCGGACCGGTCAGTGACATCACTCCGCCCGAGCAGCAGACCTTGATCAGTTCGGCGCCGTGTTTGATCTGGTAGCGCACCGCCTTGCGGATCTCGTCGATGCCGTTGGCGATGCCCTCCTCGACGGTCAACTCCAAAGTGTGTGGCGCGAACGCCGCGAACATCGTCGGGTCCAGGTGCCCGCCGGTGGGGGTGATGGCATGACCGGCCGGTACCACGCGCGGGCCGTCGATCCAGCCGGCGTCGATGGCCTTGGCCAGTGCGACGTCCAAGAGGTAGCCACCGGTCTTGACGAAAAGGCCGAGGTTGCGCACGGTGGTGAACCCGGCGCGCAGCGTACGGCGCGCATTGCCGACCGCGCGCAGCACCCGAGTCGGTGGGTCATCCTGAACCTGGGACAGTCCGGGTTTTTCACCGCGGCCACCCATCAACAGGTTGACCTCCATGTCCATCAGCCCGGGCAGCAGGATCGCCTCGCCGAGGTCGATCAGTTCACCTTCGGGCTCCCCGCCGACACCCGCGATCCGGTCGCCCTCGACCTGCACCAAACCGGGGGAGACGATCTTGCCGGCGTCGATGTCGAGCAGCCCGGCGGCTTTGAGCGTCAACACCTGATCAGATCACCGGTTCCCGGATGCACTCCACCCAGGCCGCCCCGCTGTCCGGCACGCGCGGCTGTTTCCAGGCCTCGACCGGAAACGACACCATGACCAGCGACTGCATCATGTGCATGAGAGTCTTTGCGTCGTCGGGCAGATCGTCCAACGGGTACTTGTCGCAGTAGGCGATGACGTCGTTGAGGCGCGGGAACGCGGCGTCGTAGAACGCCTGCATTTCCGGCATGGTCGAGGCCAGCCGCTTGGCGTACCGCTCGGGCTCGGTGGCCAGATCCCAGTCCAGGTAGGGCTCGAGCTCGGCGAATTCAGACGGTAACGCCATTGTCCTGGTACTCCTTCACGTAGTCACCGGTCGTCTTGTGCAGATGACGGATCAAGACTTCTTGGTCGCACAGGAGGAACTCTGTGACGGCCCGCGTGCCGATCATCGTTTGGGTCGCCTCCAGCGTGTTGGCGTCCTGCAGCGCGTACTCCTTGAATGTCACGGCGGCCAACTCCTGGGCAAGGCGTTCCCGCGCATTGCGCGGCGGGACGAAATACAGAGTGCACTCGAAGATGTGCTTGTCCACGGCGGTCGGCCAATAGTGGTAGGTCAGGAACCAGCCGGGTTCCCAGATCAGCAGCATGAAGTTCGGGTAGAAGAGCAACGAGTCGATGCCCCACTGTGGCACCCGCTTGACGTTGACTCCCGGCGGCAGCTCCAGGTTTTCGATGATCTCCGGCTTGTCCCACGGACCGAACAAGCCGCTGCGCAACACCTGGTCCATCGGCTTCACCATTGACATGTCCGAGGGAGGCGCCTGGCCGCCCCAGGTCGACTGCAGGCTGTGCGGGCCGGCCAGCTCATAGTGCAGCGCCTCGTAGCCGTACTTCTGGATCTTGGCGGCTTCTTCCTTGGTGTATTGCCCCTGGTGCAGGATCGGCGCGTGGTAGAACTCGACGAACGCGTCGATGAACAACTTCCAGTTGCTGCCTACCTCGGCCCGGTAGGAGTAGGTCTCCGTCATCTCGCCGAAGGGATAACCCTCGATGCTCTTGGCCAGCGGCCCCAGATAGTCGGTGAGCGGCGCCGCATTGTGGTCGAAGTTGATGAAAATGAAGCCTTCCCACACCTCGCAGCGGACCGGCGCCAGGCCGAAGTTGCTCTTGTCGAGGTCGAAGAACTCTTCCTCCTGCTGGACGAAGGTCAGGTCACCGTCGAGGCTGTACCGCCAGGCGTGGTACTTGCAGGTGAACTGCCGGCAGGTGCCCGACGTCTCCTCGTTGGGAAAGTCGTTCCATACCAACTTGTTTCCGCGGTGGCGGCAGACGTTGTGGAAAGCCTTGACCGAGCCGTCCTTGGTCTTGACGATGATCACCGACGTGCCGGGCCCCGCCGACGGCAATTCCCTGGTGAAGTAGCTGCCCGCGCGGGGGAGTCGGTTGACGCGGCCGACGTTGAGCCACGTGCGCCGAAAGACCGCCTCCCGCTCCGCATCGAAGAATGCCGGATCGATCGAGTCGCCGTAATCGACCGGTGCGGTGCCGAGTTCGGGATAGTTCTCTGTCCAGCTGCCGGCGGCCGGCTTGGGGAAGTGGGGCAACTTGCTACCTCTCTGGGTGTTCGGCGTTCTCGAGCTCTACGCCAAAAGTGTTGAAGGCCATGGCCAGCAGGGCATAACAGCCGACCGTGAAGACGAAATCCATGCGCTGCTGGTCATTGAGGCGCGCACCGAGCGCGGCCCAGGTCTCGTCGGACAGCTGCGACTTCTCCTCGAGCTCGTCGACGCCGGCGATCACCACGCTGTCGAACTCGTCGAAGCCGCCGGCGTCCCCGCCGGCAAAACTTCGCACCGCGGCGATCTCGTCGTCGGTCATTCCCTCGGCCTTGGCCATCGAGACGTGATGGGACCACTCGTAGGCGCAGCCGCGGCGATGCGCGACCCGCAGGATGGCCAGTTCGCGGATGCGGGGCGGCAGCGTGGACGAGGTCAAGAGGTGGACGTTGAAGCGGAGAAACGCCTTGGCCAGCGCAGGATGGTGGGCGAGGGTGCTGAGCGCGTTGTTGGTGTCCGCGTCGCGCATCGCCGAGAGTGCCTTGCGGGCCGTGTCGTCCCACTGGTCAGCCGGCAGCGGCGCCAACCGCATCCGCGTGCTCCTCTCACCATCCTCCCTGCCACCTCTCGGTGAAGGAGAATCAGATTCTCATTTCCAACTAATAGGTTTGCACGAATCGAGCGGCCGGTCAATGGCAACCGCCGTCGACCCGACCGGGCCCGACCCGGTGAGCGGCCCCGACGGGTCGATGTGCCCGCCTGCCTGCTGGAACGCCGGTGGCGGTGCCACCCGGTGGGTCAACTTGGGCAGTCACCTTTGGCGCTTGCTCGCGGGGAGGCGGCCGCTACGCGGCCCCGTTCCGCGCCCGGTCGGCCCGCGCGCGCGGGCCGCGCGGCCGATGGATGTTGATTCTCGCCTGGCGAGAAGATAGTTTTCATTTTAGTGATCTTGGCACGGGACAGCGATTCGCCGAGGCTGCGTGTGAGCGGAATCGAATAGACGGACCCGATGGAAGGGCAACGGCCATGAACAAAGAAGACATGATCCTGATCAGCGTCGACGACCACACCGTCGAACCGCCGGACATGTTCAAGAACCACCTGCCGAAGAAGTACCAAGACGACGCGCCTCGGCTGGTGCACAACGCCGACGGCTCGGACATGTGGAAGTTCCGCGACACGGTCATCCCGAACGTGGCATTGAACGCGGTCGCCGGACGGCCGAAGGAGGAGTACGGCATCGAGCCGACAGGGCTCGACGAGATCCGCCCCGGTTGTTACAACGTCGACGAGCGCGTCAAGGACATGAACGCCGGCGGCATCCTGGCCTCGATCTGCTTCCCCTCGTTTCCCGGCTTCGCCGGTCGGCTGTTCGCCACCGAGGATCACGATTTCTCCATAGCGCTGGTGCAGGCTTACAACGACTGGCACATCGACGAGTGGTGCGGCGCCTACCCGGCGCGATTCATCCCGATGGCGATCCCGGTGATCTGGGACGCCGAGGCGTGCGCCGCCGAGGTGCGCCGGGTGTCGAAGAAGGGCGTGCACGCGCTGACCTTCACCGAAAACCCCGCCGCGATGGGCTATCCCAGCTTCCACGACGAGTACTGGAACCCGCTGTGGAAAGCCTTGGTGGAGACCGACACCGTGATGAACGTGCACATCGGTTCCTCGGGCCGGCTGGCCATCACCGCGCCCGACGCGCCGATGGACGTGATGATCACGCTGCAGCCGATGAACATCGTGCAGGCCGCCGCCGACCTGTTGTGGTCGCGGCCGATCAAGGAATACCCGGACCTGAGGATCGCGCTCTCCGAGGGTGGAACCGGCTGGATTCCCTACTTCCTGGAGCGTGCCGACCGGACCTACGAGATGCATTCCGCCTGGACGCACCAGGACTTCAGGGGCAAGCTGCCCAGCGAAGTTTTCCGCGACCACTTCCTGACCTGCTTCATCAGCGACAAGGTCGGTGTGGCGCTGCGCAACATGATCGGCATCGACAACA
>NZ_LZKD01000031.1:0-13748 GCF_001668695.1 Mycobacterium sp. E2497 | reverse complement strand
GATCGATATGGATTCGCAGGTGATCGGCATCAACACCGCCGATGGCCCCGCCGCCGATGGGCCCGCCGCCTCCTGACCCGCAGGCGGCCCCGCCCCCGGCCGCACCGCCGGCGGTGCAGGCGCCCGCTGCATCGCCGGCGCCGAAGCCGGCCGGCCCCCCGAACGCGGCCACGCCCAAGCCGCCCGGCCCCGTTGCGGGCGGCTGACCGTTCCAACGGCGATCGCAAGCGCGGCGAAGCCGGGCGTAGCGGGTCGCCCCCGAACCGGCGCAAGCGTCGCGCGCCTACACTCGGCGGTGATGTCCCGTCATGACGCTGCCGACTTGAGCGCGGCAATCCGCACCGCACTGGGGAAAGTGATCGACCCCGAACTACGGCGCCCCATCACCGAACTCGGCATGGTCAAGAGCATCGACACCGAGCCCGACGGGGGCGTGCACGTGGCGATCTACCTGACCACCGCCGCCTGCCCGAAGAAGACCGAGATCAGCGAACGGGTCACCCAGGCCGTCTCCGACGTGCCGGGCACCGGGGCCGTGAAGGTCACCCTGGACGTGATGAACGACGAGCAGCGCACCGAACTGCGCAAGCAGTTGCGCGGCGACGCCCGCGAGCCCGTCATCCCCTTCGCCCAGCCGAACTCGCTGACGCGCGTCTATGCGGTCGCGTCCGGCAAGGGCGGGGTGGGAAAGTCCACCGTCACGGTCAACCTGGCCGCGGCGATGGCGGCCCGCGGCCTGTCGGTCGGCGTGCTCGACGCCGACATCCACGGCCACTCGATTCCCCGGATGATGGGTACCACCGACCGGCCCACCCAGGTCGAGTCGATGATCCTGCCGCCCATCGCGCACGAGGTGAAGGTCATCGGCGGTGGGGCGGGCGGCGCCATCGGCGGGGCCCACGGCGGGGCGGCGTTCGGCGGCGGGTTCTGGGGGCCGACGCAGATCACCGTGCAGCCGGGCAGCCGGGCCGGGGCCTGCTGCGGCGTCGGGGTCATCCACGGGAACATCGGCGGTGGACCCGCGCTCTGTGGTTGGGAGAGGTCGATCAGCGGCATCCGCGCCAGGGGGTCGTCCAACGGCAGCCCGTTGACGTTCATCGGCAGGTTGGGGCCGAGTCCCTCGGCGTGCTCGAGGTGCGCGTCGGCCAGCGGGGGCGGCGGACCCGTCATCGGAGGCAGGTCGACCGGCACCACACCGGTGGCGTACGCCGAGGCCCAGCCCAGCACGTTCTGCGCGTACGCCATCGAGTTGTTGTAGCGCAGGATCGCGGCCATCACCTGGGAGGGATCGCGGAGGTTGAGGCCGCCGCTGCACAGGTACCGGGCCGCGGCCAGCGTGGAGTCGAACAGGTTCTGCGGATCGGCGACGCCGTCGCCTTTGCCGTCGGAGGCGTAGCGCGCCCAGGTGCCGGGCAGGAACTGCATCGGCCCAATCGCGCGGGCGTAGGTGGGGCGATTGCCGGCGCTGCTCTGCAGGATGATCTCGTTGCCGGGCAGCGTGCCGTCCAGCGCGGGGCCGTAGATCGGGACGACCGCCGTGCCGCGCGCGTCGACCGCGCCGCCGCCGGCATGACCGGATTCGATGCGCCCGATCCCGGCCAGCAAGTTCCAGCTCACGCCGCAGTTCGGGGCGGCCACGGCCATCTTCTGCTCGGCGCTGCGGTAGGCCGCCAGCGCAATGCTTGGAATGCCAAGTGCCCCAGGCGCATTCACGATCATCGCCGGCGGGGGTGCGGACAGGGCGGGTTCGGCGACGTGGAAGGCGGCCGGGGAACGGTCGATGGAAACGACAGCCGGTCCCGAGAGGTCGGGGATGGCGGGGGAGACCGCGGCCACCGGGGCGACGTTCGCATGCACGGGGGGCAGCTTTACGGGGAGCGACGGCGCCGCCCCGCTGACCGCGCCGGCGAAGACCAACGGGGTGATGGTGGCTACGCCGAACGCACGCGAACGTGAAACCTGAAGTGCTCGCAGCCGCTCCACCGCGGCGGCCGGGCGTGCACCCCGGCGTCCCCCAATGCGCACTCGACCGTCCTAGGTATGTGAGCTGGTCAACTGCTCTCGTAGCCGTGAACTAGATCACCATACATAACTCTTGTGACCAGAGTGGCGCAATGGTCGGAACTGGTTCTCAGCCCGATTTCTTAGCCTTTCGGTCCGCGCCGTCGCCGCCCTCGACCGGGTTGGCGCCGTCGGAATCGGCGTCCAGATTCGCCAGCAGGGAGCGCAGATCCTCGAGCTCGTGCCGCAGATATTCGCGGGTCACCACCTCACCGACCGCCAGCCGCACCGCGGCGAGTTCGCGGGCCAGAAACTCGGTGTCGGCCTTGGTCTGCGTCGCGCGATGGCGATCCTGTTCCAGCGCGACCCGGTCCCGGTTTTCCTGACGGTTCTGCGCCAGCAGGATCAGCGGGGCCGCGTAGGCGGCCTGCGTCGAGAAAGCCAGGTTCAGCAGGATGAAAGGGTAGGGATCCCAGCGCAGGCCCACCGCGAACAGGTTCACCGCGATCCACGCCACCACGATGATCGTCTGCACCAGCAGGTAGCGGCCGGTGCCGAAGAACCGCGCGATCGACTCGGTGACCTGGCCGACGGCCTCGGGGTCCAGCCGTGGCGAATACCTGCGCGACGTCCGCGGGGTGTAGAGGCGACGCGGTGCCGAGGACCTGCTCAACGCGAACCTCCCAGTCCTTGGGGCTCACCGGTGGCGTCGAGGGCCTGCACATCCATCCGCCAGTCGTGCGGCAACAGGTGATCGAGGAGATCATCCACCGTCACCGCCCCCAACAGGTGGTTCTGGTCGTCGAGCACCGGTCCGCACACCAGGTTGTACGCGGCCAGGTAGCGGGTCACCGCCGCCAGCGGCGTTTCCGGCGTCAGGGTGAACAGGTCGGTGTCGACGATGCCGCCGACCAGTTCCGCCGGGGGTTCGCGCAGCAGCCGCTGCAGTTGCACGCAGCCCAGGTACCGGCCGGTGGGGGTCGCCGTGGGCGGGCGCACCACGAACACCATGGAGGACAGGGCGGGGGTGAGGTCGGGGTCGCGGACCCGGGCCAGCGCCTCGGCGACCGACGTGTCGGGCGTCAGCACTACCGGATCGGACGTCATCAGACCCCCCGCGGTGTCGGGGGAATGCGCCAGCAGCCGGCGCACCGGGGCCGACTCGTCGGGGTCCATTCGTGTCAGCAGCATCTCCGCGTCCGTCGGATTGAGCACGCCGAGCAGATCGGCGGCGTCGTCGGGATCCATCTCCTCGAGCACGTCGGCGGAGCGTTCGGTGCCCAGCTCGGACAGCACGTCGGCCTGGTCGAGCTCGGGCAGTTCCTGCAAGACGTCGGCCAGCCGGTCGTCGTCGAGGGCTTTGAGCACCTCGTAGCGCCGCTTGGGGGGCAGGCCGCGGATGGCGTCGGCCACGTCGACCGCCTTCCAGCCCTCGAACCGGTCCAGCAGCTGCGCCACCGCCTGGCCCGGCATCGCCAGCGCCGACGGGGTCAGGCCCTGCACGTTCTGCCAATCCACCACGTGCACCGGCCCGCGCCGGCCCAGCCGCCGCTGGGTGCGCACGGCGACCCGGCTCACCATCCAGTCACGGGTGCGGGTCTGTTCGATGCCCAGGTCGGTGATGACGACGTCGAGGCCGGCCAGCTCGGGCAGCGCGGGATCGTTCACCCTGACCTGGGTGTCGAGCACCTGACCGATCGCGAGCACCTCGCCCGGGCGCTGTTCGAAGTGGCGCAGGGACACGCTGCCGGTGTTCAGCGTGACGGCCTCCGGCTCGATCGCGGCGACCCGCAGCATCGGAATGAAGATGCTGCGCCGTGTCGCCAGATCGACGACTAGTCCCAGGACGCGGGGCTGCTGGCGCACGATGCTGATGCTGACGACGACATCGCGGATCCGGCCGAACGACTCACCGAGGGGACCCAGCACCAACATTCGCGAGAGCCGGGCGATGTACACCCTGTTGACCGATGCCATGGGGAAAGCCTAGGCAGCCGGGGATGGCGCGGCCGACGGCGGCGGTGCCGGCCCCGGCGCGCGCAGGCTGCTACCGCGAGTGCATCGCAAACAAGACGATGATCGTCATGACCACCAGCGTGGCGATGCCGATGACGATGCCGGCGACCGCCAGACCGTAGCCGTCTTGCTGGGTGCGCTTGATCTGATTGATCGCGACGGCGCCCAGCACGATGGCCACGATCGAGCCGAGGCAGCAGCAGAACACCCCGGTGAACGACGAGATGAGCGATGCGATGGCGAGCTTGTTGGTCCCCGGTTTCACCCCGCTCGGCGGCCCGTAGCCCCCGTAGTCCGGTGCGGGATAATAGCCACCCGAATAGGGTGGCGGCCCGTAGCCGGCGGGCGGCCCGCCGAATTGCGGTGGGCCCGGCTGGTACTGCGGTGTGCCATAGCCCGGCGGCTGATCGTACCCGGGTGGCGGCCCGTATCCGGTTGGGGGCGGCGGGTATTGGGCGCCGTGGCCGGATTGGTGCCCGGATTGGTACTCCGTGGGGTAGCCGGGCGGGGGATAGGCCGGGGGCGGATATTCGGGTGGCGTGGCCGGGGCCGGCGGTTCCCACGGCGCCTCTGGCTGCTCCGGGGCCCCGCCGCCGGCGGGAGCCGGTTCGGCTTGGTCGTCGTGGGCGCGTTCGCCGAAACCGTCGCCGGGCGCTGTCATGGTGTTCAACCTAGCCGATGGCCGAGTCGCGGATCGGCGGTGAATCGCCGCGGGGCCGCTGGGGGCGCAGCGGGTGCCTGCGCCCTGTTTTCGCAGGTTGGCTTGCGGCCGCTCGATAGGCTAGAAGGCCCCGAGATGTGACGATGGCCTGGGCGGAGGAGAATGATCGCCGATGACTAGTCCTTTCCAGCCCGGTCAAGTTCCCGGCGCGACGCCTGCGGGCGCAGCGGGCGGTCGTCGCGCACCCGGATTGCCGACGCCGCCCAAGGGGTGGCCGGTCGGGTCCTACCCCACCTACGCCGAGGCGCAGCGCGCCGTGGACTACCTCTCGGAGCAGCAGTTCCCCGTTCAGCAGGTGACCATCGTCGGCGTCGACTTGATGCAGGTCGAACGGGTCACCGGCCGGCTGACGTGGGCCAAGGTGCTTGGCGGCGGGGTACTCAGCGGCGCCTGGCTGGGGCTGTTCATCGGGTTGGTGCTCGGCTTCTTCAGCCCGAATCCGTGGGCGGCGTTGGCCACCGGCCTGGTCGCCGGCGTTTTCTTCGGCTTGATCACCTCCGCGGTCCCCTACGCGATGGCCCGTGGCACAAGGGATTTCAGCTCGACCATGCAGCTGGTGGCCGGCCGCTACGACGTGCTCTGCGATCCGCAGAACGCGGAGAAGGCGCGGGATCTGTTGGCGCGCTTAGCGATTTGAGGACACGCACGAAGGGTGTGACTCCGGTGGTGAGTCGCGTGCGCCCGCGTCGGCTGGCCGTCATCGCTTCGGCGTCGTTGATCGTCGCCGCGGCGGTGCCGGCCTGCGGGCCGGTCGGCGGGGGACTGGTGATCACGTTCTTCACCCCGACCACCGATTCGACTGCGTTCAACGCCGTCGCTCAAGAGTGCACCAAACAGATGGGAGGCCGGTTCGCCATCCGGCATGTGAGCCTGCCGAGGGGTCCCGGGGAGCAGCGCGTGCAGCTGGCACGCCGGCTGAGCGCTCACGACCGCGGGCTGGACGTGATGGCGCTGGACGTGGTGTGGACCGCGGAGTTCGCCGAGGCGGGCTGGGCGCTGCCGCTGTCCGACGACCCCGCAGGGCTGGCCGACGGCGACGCCCGGGCCGACACGTTGCCCGGCCCCCTGGCGACGGCACGGTGGAAGCACGAGTTGTATGCAGCGCCCGTCACCACGAACACCGAATTGCTCTGGTACCGGCCCGATTTGGTGAGCCAGCCGCCGCTGGACTGGGCCGCGATGGTGGCCGAGGCCGCCCGGTTGCACGCCGCGGGCCGGCCCGCCTGGATCGCCGTGCAGGCGAACGAGGGTGAGGGCCTGGTCGTGTGGTTCAACACCCTGTTGGTGAGCGGCGGCGGCCAGGTGCTTTCCGAGGACGGCCGCCGGGTCACCCTGACGGACACGCCCGCGCACCGGGCCGCGACGCTCAACGCGCTGCGCATCCTGAAGTCCGTGGGCACCGCTCCGGGCGCCGACCCGTCGATCACCCGGACCGACGAAGGCACGGCCCGCCTGGCGGTCGAACAGGGCAGGGCCGCGCTGGAAGTCAACTGGCCGTATGTGCTGGCCTCCATGCTGGAGAACGCGGTGAAGGGCGGTGTCCCCTTCCTGCCGCTCAACCGGGACCCGGCGTTGGCCGGCAGCATCAACGACGTCGGGACGTTCGTGCCCACCGACGAGCAATTCCGCCTGGCTTACGAGGCCAGCCAGAAGGTGTTCGCCTTCGCCCCGTACCCCGGTGTGGCGCCGGGCCGCCCGGCCAAGGTCACGATCGGCGGGCTGAACCTGGCCGTCGCCAGCACCACCCGTCATCGCGCGGAGGCGTTCGAGGCCGTGCGCTGCCTGCGCAGCCTGCCGAGCCAGAAGTACGTTTCGATGCAAGGCGGGCTGCCCGCGGTGCGGACGTCGCTGTACTCCGACCCGCAATTCCAGGCCAAGTACCCGATGTACACCGTCATTCGGCGGCAACTCACCGACGCCGCCGTGCGGCCCGCGACCCCGGTGTATCAGGCGTTGTCGCTGCGGCTGTCCGCGGCGCTGAGCCCCATCACGCGGATCGACCCGGAGCGGACGGCCGACGAACTCACCGCGCAGGCGCAGCAGGCCATTGACGGCAAGGGGCTGCTGCCGTGACGCGCGCCGCCCCCTCGGATGTCCCCGCCTTCGCGCCGCGCACACGCACGCGAAACCGGCTGTCGGAACGGCGCCTTGCCTTCGTCCTCGTCGCGCCCGCGGCGCTGCTGATGCTGGCGGTGACGGCCTACCCGATCGGCTATGCGGTGTGGCTGAGCCTGCAGCGCAACAGCCTCGCCACCCCCAACGACACCGCGTTCGTCGGCCTGAGCAACTACCAAACGATCTTGACCGACCGGTATTGGTGGACGGCGCTGGCCGTAACGCTGGGAATCACAGTGGTTTCCGTCTCGGTCGAGTTCGTGCTCGGCCTGGCGCTGGCCCTGGTGATGCACCGCACGCTCATCGGCCGGGGGCTGGTGCGCACCGCCGTGCTCATCCCGTACGGCATCGTCACAGTGGTGGCGTCCTACAGCTGGTATTACGCGTGGACACCGGGAACCGGCTATCTGGCCAACCTCTTGCCGCAGGGCAGTGCTCCGTTGACACAGCAACTCCCGTCGCTGGGCATCGTCGTCCTCGCCGAGGTCTGGAAGACGACGCCTTTCATGTCGCTGCTGCTGCTGGCCGGGCTGGCGCTGGTGCCCGAGGACTTGCTGAAGGCCGCCCAAGTCGACGGCGCGGGGCCGTGGCGGCGGCTGGTGCGCGTGACGTTACCGATCATCAAGCCCGCGGTCGTGGTCGCGCTGTTGTTCCGGACCCTGGACGCCTTCCGCATCTTCGACAACATCTACGTGCTGACCGACGGCGCCAACAACACCGACTCGGTGTCAATCCTCGGTTACGACAACCTGTTCAAAGGGTTCAACGTCGGGTTGGGCTCGGCGATCAGCGTGCTCATCTTCGTCTGTGTGGGCATCATCGCGCTCGTCTACATCAAGGTGTTCGGCGTCGCGGCGCCCGGTGGTGACGCCGATGACCGTTGAACGCGCGCGGGCCGGGGTAGGCGCCCGGCGGGCGGTGGGGTGGGCCGTCATCGACACCGCGGTGGTGGGGTACGCACTTGTCCCGGTGCTGTGGATCCTCAGCCTCTCGCTCAAGCCGACGTCAACGGTCAAGGACGGCAAGCTGATCCCGTCGTCGGTGTCCTTCGAGAACTACCGCGGCATCTTCCGGGGTGACCTGTTCGGTGCGGCGCTGGTCAACTCGATCGGCATAGGGCTGATCACCACCGCGATCGCGGTGGTGCTGGGCGCGATGGCCGCCTACGCGATCGCCCGGCTGCGCTTCCCCGGCAAGCGGGTCATGATCGGCGCCACCCTGCTGGTCACCATGTTCCCCGCGATCTCACTGGTCACCCCGCTGTTCAACATCGAACGCTTCGTCGGCCTGTTCGACACCTGGCCGGGGCTGATCCTGCCCTACATCACCTTCGCTCTGCCGCTTGCCATCTACACCCTGTCGGCCTTCTTCCGGGAGATCCCATGGGATCTCGAGCGGGCGGCGGAAATGGACGGGGCCACGCCGGCGCAGGCCTTCCGCAAGGTGATCGTCCCCCTGGCCGCGCCGGGAGTGGTGACGGCGGCCATCCTGGTGTTCATCTTCGCCTGGAACGACCTGCTGCTGGCGCTGTCGCTCACCGCCACCAAGGCGGCGATCACCGCGCCGGTGGCCATCGCGAACTTCGGCGGCAGTTCACAATTCGAGGAGCCCACCGGGTCGATCGCGGCCGGTGCCGTCGTGATCACCGTGCCGATCATCGTCTTTGTTTTAATCTTTCAACGGCGAATCATCGCCGGATTGACCTCCGGCGCTGTGAAGGGATAGCGCGATGGCCGAGATTGTGCTGGACCATGTCAGCAAGAGCTACCCCGACGGCGCCACGGCGGTGCAAGACCTCAGCATCACCATCGCCGACGGCGAATTCCTGATCCTGGTCGGACCTTCCGGTTGCGGTAAGACGACGACCCTGAACATGATCGCCGGCCTGGAGGACATCACGTCGGGCGAACTGCGCATCGGCGGCGAACGCGTGAACGAGAAGGCGCCCAAAGACCGCGACATCGCGATGGTTTTCCAGTCGTACGCGCTGTACCCACACATGACCGTCCGGCAGAACATCGCGTTCCCGCTGACGTTGGCGAAGATGAAGAAGGCGGAGATCGCCCAGAAGGTCGAAGAGACCGCCAAAACCCTTGACCTGACCGAACTTCTCGACCGCAAACCCTCCCAACTGTCGGGCGGGCAACGGCAGCGGGTCGCGATGGGTCGCGCGATCGTGCGCCACCCCAAGGCCTTCTTGATGGACGAGCCGCTGTCCAACCTGGACGCCAAGCTACGGGTCCAGATGCGCGGCGAGATCGCCCGGCTGCAGAAGCGGCTCGGCACCACGACCGTCTACGTCACGCACGACCAGACCGAGGCGATGACACTCGGAGACCGGGTGGTGGTGATGCACGGTGGGGTCGCGCAGCAGATCGGCACCCCGGACGAGCTTTACGAACACCCGGCAAACCTGTTCGTCGCCGGGTTCATCGGCTCGCCGGCCATGAACTTCTTCCCCGCCACGGTGACCACCACCGGCCTGACGCTGCCTTTCGGTGAGGTCATGCTGTCGCCGGACGTCGAACGGATGATCGCGCGGCACCCGGTGCCGGAGAACATCATCGTGGGGGTGCGGCCCGAGCACCTGCACGACGCCGCGTTGATCGACGGGTACCAGCGCATCAGGGCGCTCACCTTCGAGGTGAAGGTCGACCTGGTCGAGTCGTTGGGCGCCGACAAGTTCGTCTACTTCTCCACCGGGGGTTGGGCGGCGCACTCCGCCCAACTGGACGAGCTGGCCGCCCAGGCGGATGCGCACGAAAACCAGTTCGTGGCAAGGGTTCCCGCGGAATCCAAAGCGGTGATCGGGCAGTCCATCGAGCTGGCGTTCGACACCACGAAGCTCGCCGTATTCGATGCCGGCACCGGGGCGAACCTGACCGTCGCGGCGTCCGCGGATCAGTGAGCCCGGTCCTGGACCAGGTGCGCGCGCACCTGCGCCGTCACTTCGCCGACGTCGAGCCCGATTCGGCGAGCGTGACCTTTCTGGGCACCGAACCCATCGAGGTGCTGCGCTTCCGCGGGAGCGACGGGTTGGTGCATTACGTGTCACTGGGCTGTTCGCGGTATCCGATGACCGACCCGGCGCAGATCGTCGACGACCACACTCGGGGACCGCGCGCCGAGGTGGTGCTGCGCCTGCGAGATCCGGGCCCGGTCACCGGCATAGCCCGCAGCCTGGCGGTGCTGGCCGCGACGCCGGCCGTCGAGGGTCTGGTGCTGACCGCCGACGCGTTGGTGGACCTGGGATCGCCGTTGTGGGCCCGGCCCGCGGGACGCGTGCCGTTCACCGCGGTGTTGCTGGGCCCCAGCGACATTGACGATCTGCCGTTGGAGCCGCCGCGTGACCCGGTGCAGTTCCTGTTGGCCACGCCCGTCACCGCGACCGAGGCGGCCTGGGTGCGGTTGAAGGGCGCCGAAGCCATGCGGCAGGCGTGGCAGAACGACGGCGTCGACGTGCTCGACCCGAAACGCCCAGCGGCGCAACCGAACTGACCGTCAGCTCGCGTCAGAGCCAGTTGAGTCTTCGGAAGCTGAAGTACAGGGTCAGGCAGGCGGTGATCATGATGGCGACCACCACCGGGTAGCCCCAGTGCCATTTCAGCTCGGGCATGAACTCGAAGTTCATGCCGTAGATGCCCGCGAACATGGTCGGCACCGCGATGATGCCGGCCCAGGCCGATATCTTGCGCATGTCGGAGTTCTGCTGCATTCCGACGCGGGCCAGCGCGGCCTGGATCAGCGAGTTGAGCATGTCGTCGTAGCTGGCGATGTGCTCGGCTGCCTCGGAGTGGTGGTCGGCGAGGTCGCGCAGGTAGCGCCGCACCTCCTTGGAGATCAGGTCTTTGTTCTCCTGCTGGATTCGCAGGAACGCGCCGGATAACGGGTTGACGCACCGGCGCAGTTCGACGACCTCGCGCTTGAGCAGATAGATGGGTTCGACGTCGATCTTGCGGCCCGGCGCGAAGGCCAAACCCTCGATGCTGTCGATGTCCGATTCGATCAGGTGGCTGACCACCAGGTAGTGGTTGACCACCTCGTGGGCGATGGCGTGCATCACCGCGTACGGACCCAGGCGCAGCTGCTCGGGGTCGGCCTCCATCCGCTTGCGCAGATCGGAAAGCCCGCCGTGCTCGCCGTGGCGGACGGTGACCACGAAATCCTTGCGGACGAAGACCATCACCTCGCCGGTCTCGACGATTTGGCGGGCGGCCGCCACCGACTCATGCGGCACGTAGGCGACCGTCTTGAGCACCAGGAACAGCGTCTCGTCGAATCGTTCCAGCTTGGGCCGCTGGTGGGCGCAGACGGCGTCCTCGACGGCCAGCGGGTGTATCCCGAAAACCTCCGCGACTTCCTGCATCTCGGCCTGGTCGGGCTCGCGCAGGCCGACCCACACGAACGCCTCGTGCCCGAGCATCTCGATCTGGCGCACTTTGTCCAGGGCCGTGGCGTAGCTGTATGTCCCGGGGAGCCGGTGGCCCTCGGCGTAGACGGCGCAGTCGACCAACGTCTCGTTGGGGGAGTGCGGTCGGGTATCGGCTTGCGGCGGACGAGGCTCGTGCGCGAGCGGCCGCAGAGCCTCGGGCAATGCGTCAAAACCCTGGAACACATCCACCTCCGATCGCAGCGCAGGTCTGACCGGCGGTGCTCCATGCTACGCGGTCCGGCTTGCCGACGAGCGACGATCCGGTTGCCGGCGCGGCCGGGCATCGGACCGGGGGTCGGCAGCCGGGAACGGTGCGCTAGTTTCGAGCCGAGACCCGATTCTGCATGACTACCTCCACAAGGAGTATTTCGACGTGAGCGCAAGTCCTCTCAAGGTCGCCGTCACCGGCGCTGCCGGCCAGATCGGCTACAGCCTGTTGTTCCGCTTGGCGAGCGGTTCGCTGCTGGGCCCCGACCGCCCGATCGAGCTGCGTCTGCTCGAGATCGAGCCGGCGCTCAAGGCGCTCGAGGGCGTGGTGATGGAGCTCGATGACTGCGCGTTTCCGCTGTTGGCCGGGGTGCAGATCGGCTCGGATCCCAACAAGATCTTCGACGGTGCCAACCTCGCCCTGCTGGTCGGCGCGCGGCCGCGCGGGCCGGGCATGGAGCGCAGCGACCTGCTGGAGGCCAACGGCGCGATCTTCACCGCGCAGGGCAAGGCCTTGAACTCGGTGGCCGCCGACGACATCCGCATCGGGGTGACCGGCAACCCGGCCAACACCAACGCGCTGATCGCGCTCAGCAACGCCCCCGACATCCCCAAGGAACGGTTCTCCGCGCTGACCCGCCTCGACCACAACCGCGCCATCTCGCAGCTGGCCAAGAAGACGGGCGCCAAGGTCACCGACATCAAGAAGATGACCATTTGGGGCAACCACTCCGCGACCCAGTATCCCGACATCTTCCACGCCGAGGTCGGCGGCAAGAACGCCGCCGAGGTGGTCAACGACCAGAACTGGCTCGAGAACGACTTCATCCCGACGGTGGCCAAGCGCGGCGCGGCGATCATCGACGCGCGCGGCGCCTCGTCGGCCGCCTCGGCCGCGTCGGCGACAATCGACGCCGCCCGCTCCTGGCTGCTGGGCAGCCCGGACGGCGACTGGGTGTCGATGGCGGTGTACTCCGACGGCTCCTACGGCGTGCCGGAGGGAATCGTGTCGTCGTTCCCGGTCACCACCAAGGACGGCGACTGGTCGATCGTGCAGGGGTTGGAGATCGACGACTTCTCCCGCGGTCGGATCGACAAGACGACCGCCGAGCTGGTCGACGAGCGCAAGGCGGTCACCGAGCTGGGTCTCATCTGAGATCCAGCGGCGTCGCCGGTGAGACGCACGTCACCATTAGGTCTACTAATCGGTAGTCAGTACCCTGAAGCGCGTGTCCGAGTTGATTGAATCGATACAGACGCGCGTCGAAGCGGGTGCGATCACCGACGCGGAAATCTTCGAGGCACACGTAGGCGGCAAGCTTTCGGTAGGCCTGACGGCACCGCTGGACACCCAGCGTGCCCTGTCCATCGCCTACACACCGGGTGTGGCGCAGGTCAGTCGCGCGATCGCCGCCGACCGCAGCCAGGCCGCCCGGTACACCTGGGCGAACCGGCTGGTCGCCGTCGTCAGCGACGGCAGCGCCGTGCTGGGCCTGGGTGACATCGGACCGGCGGCTTCGTTGCCGGTGATGGAGGGCAAGTGCGCCCTGTTTCAGGCGTACGGCGGCCTGAACGCGATCCCCATCGTGCTGGACACCAAGGATCCCGACGAGATCGTCGAAACCCTGGTGCGGCTGCGCCCGACGTTCGGCGCCGTCAACCTCGAGGACATTTCCGCGCCGCGCTGCTTCGAGATCGAACGGCGGGTCATCGAAGCGCTGGACTGCCCCGTGATGCACGACGACCAGCACGGGACGGCGATCGTTGCGCTGGCCGCGCTCATGGGTGCCACCAAGTTGCTCGGCCGCGACATGACGTCGCTGCGGCCGGTGGCCACCACCGCGGCGTACTTGGCCGCGACCTGCGGATGGATCTCGGGGTCGGGGTTGGACAGCGCGAACACGATGGCGTCGGGCGCCATGGTGGCGATCATCTCCTCGGGCACCACACCGCCCGACACCCCGAGGAACAGATCGGCGCCGCGCAGCGCTTCGGCCATGCTGCCCGTCAGACCGTCGGGGTTCGTGCGCTGCGCCAGAACGCTCTTCACGCTGTTCATGTCGTCGCGCCCGGTGTGCAGAATGCCGCGCGAGTCGAGCACGGTGATGTCGGAAACGCCCATCGTCAGAAGGAGATTCGTGCACGCCACACCCGCGGCGCCGGCGCCGGAGACCACCACCCGCAGCGACGTCATGTCGCGGCCGAGCAACTTGGTGGCACCCATGAGCGCGGCCAGCGCAACGATCGCCGTCCCGT
>NZ_LZKD01000030.1:0-901 GCF_001668695.1 Mycobacterium sp. E2497 | reverse complement strand
GATTGTTGATCACCGGGTGTTCGATGGCCGGCAGTTGGCGGCGCGCCTTCTCGCAGCGCTCCAGCATCGCCAGCTGTTGCGCGACGTTCATCGCGTCAACCGGTAACGCCCGGGCGCGGGCCAAGACCGCATCGAGGTCGTCGAACACCGCGTCGACATCCGGATGACTACTTGGACTCACACCCCCAAACTAGCCACCCCCACCGACAAAAATGTCGACCCAAGAACACTGAAGCTAAAGTGACGCAAGTGATTTCGGTGGAAATACGCGTCCTATCCAGTACCGAGCTAATGGCACTCGTGCGCGTGCTCATGTCCCTCGTCGGGGGAGTCGGGGGAGCCGCCCATCATCCGCGCCATCGGGATTCCGCCCGTCGTGACGAACCGGACGACCAAAATGGCGGCGACGACGAGGAAGGCGATATTGAGCCAGGTGGTGTAGTTCCACGAAATCGTCGCCTCCATGACGGTGGCGTTGCGCTGATTCGGAATGAGATTCGTTGCGCCGAAGATCAATTCGACTAGATAGCCCGCGGCGACCATCGCGGCGTAGAACGTGCCCAGCAGCGTCAGCATCATCTTGGTGCCGTAGTACTTGCGGTAGATGTTCAGGATCGGCACGATCAGCAGGTCGGCGTAGATGAACGCGATGACCCCGCCGAAACTGATGCCCCCGTTCCACAGCACCGCGGCGAGCGGAACGTTGCCGATCGAGCAGACGAACGACACGATAGCCACGATCGGTCCCACCAGGGGCCCCCAGATCGCCGACCAGCCGGGGTGGTCGACCAAAAAGAAGACCTGCCAGAACTTTTCGGGCACCCACGCCGCGATGGCCCCCGCGATCAACAAGCCCAGCACGAGGTCGCGCAGGATCGCCAACCACTCCATTGCGAACACG
>NZ_LZKD01000029.1:0-501 GCF_001668695.1 Mycobacterium sp. E2497 | reverse complement strand
CCACCGTCGCGATGGCCTGCAACGCGGTGAAGAGCCCTTCGCCCGTCGCGGTCTTGGGGGCCGGCTTCAGGCTGTCGATCGCCGCCTTCACCGCCGCACGGTTGGTCGTCGGCGAGACCAGCAGCGAGGCGTTGGCCGCGAACTCCACCAGCCCCAGGTTGATGCCCGGGGTCAGCTGGGTGGCGAACTGGGCGGCCGCCTCCTCGGCGGCCTTGAGCCGGTTGGGGGGGACGTCGGTGGCCCGCATGGACTGCGACATGTCGATGACCAGCACGACCACCGCGCGGTTGCGCGGGATGCGCATGTCGTGGGTGGGTGTGGCCAGCGCGATGGTCAGCAGGATCAGGCTGAGCAGCGACACGGCGATCGGGATGTGCCGCGTCGGCGACTGCGGCACGCTCGCCTCGGTGAACCGGCGCAGCCGGCGCCGGCGGCGGGACTGGACCACGACGTACACCGCGAGCAGAGCCAGCGGGAGCAAACCGAACAGCAGCATGCCGG
>NZ_LZKD01000028.1:0-68357 GCF_001668695.1 Mycobacterium sp. E2497 | reverse complement strand
CGCGGCAAGGGGACTAGTTCTGTCGTAGGCCGGTGGCATGATCGAATGTATGTTCGATTCAAAGGGGTCGTCGGTGGGGGCGTCGCGGGGCCGGTAATGCGCGGTGTCGCTTGGTTGCCGGACCGCGGTGCGGGCCATTCGATTCTGTCGACGTTCGGTGGCCACGCGCGTGGCGCGGTCCCGGGCGCGGGTGCGTCGTCGGGTTGGCATCATCGCCGTGCGCTCGGCGCAGTAATCCTGGAACGGGTCGACTTCGGGGGCCGCGAGCGCCCCGGTGGCCCAGCACAGGCTTGGGAACAACAGCGCGCTGCCCGGGGTGGTGACATAGATGCGCCCAGCCGGGGAAGTCAGGATCAACGTCGCGTCGGGCAGCTGCTTCTCCTGCCAGCCCCAGAAGGCTTTCACCAAATGATGCGTGCGGCACAAGCATTTGAGGTTGGAGGCATGGGTGGGCCCGCCGACACTGTAGGGGATCGTGTGGTCGATGTCGCAGGCCACCGCCGGGCAATCACAGCCGGGCCAGCGGCACGTCAGATCCCGGCACCGCACGAAATCGGCCAACGCCGCAGACGGCACATAGCCCTGCTCCGGGGGTGCATCGGCGGGGTGGACCAGCGGCACCAGCTTGGCCGAGGCGGCCAACTCGGCGACCACCTCGGGCGGAATCAGCCCATCGGCGCGGACCTCGCAGCCCGGCGCGGCGCCATCGCCGTCGAGGGTGGCCCGCTCGGCGAGCACATGAATCACCACCGCACTCGCCGGTGACCGGCCGCCCGCGGCGCAGTCTGCGCGCCCGCAGCGACACCCCAGCCGGTCGGCCCCGGCGGCCAGCGCCCCCAACCCATCCGCGCGGCGCTGCGCTCGGGTGCGCGGATCGTGCGCGCATACCGTGGCCGCCAACGCGTTCAGCCGCGCTTCGAGGGCGTGCGCATCGGGGCTGAACAGCACACCCTCAAGGCGGGCCAGGCCGTCCCCCATTTCGCCGATCCACACCTCGCGCCCCGCCGCGCGCTCCCGGCGCCGGCGCACCGCATCGGCGTCAGCCCTGGCCACGATCTTGTCCACCTGCGCGCCCAGCCGGCCCTGCGTCAGTGAGGGCCAACGCACCACGTTGGCGGCCAACTGCACGTCCACGGCCGCCAACACCTCGGCATCGGTGATCAGATCGGTCCGAAACACCAACGTCTGAAACATCCGGAAGTCGATCTCGCCCGCTTTGAAGACCGCACCCACCTTCGGCAACCGCTCACGCATCGCCCGCGCGTACCGGACCCGGCTGGCCGCCATCCCCTGGCTGATCCGCAGCTCCGCAGCGATCTCGGCCGCCACCGCCGCCTCGGTATCCACCGCCCACTCTTCGGTCTCGCCACACCGGGACAGCCGGTAGGCGAACAACTCCCCGACGCAGCACAACTGCGCCGCTGCCGCCCGATTCTCCGCCCGCGCACACCACGACACCCGCTCCAGCAACCCCGACGACTCCGCCGTCTTCGACGGATACCGCCGCTCGAAATGCTCATCAAACGCGGCGATCACCTCCACCGACGACCCCTTTGAATCGAACATACATTCGATCATGCCACCGGCCTACGACAGAACTAGTCCCCTTGCCGCACCCAGGAGAAGATGTACAAGCTCATCGCCGTCACCAACGCCAGCAGCACCCACTGCACCAACGCTTGGTCGATCCATGAACCGGGCGGTGGGCTGCCGGGAAGGATATTGCGCAGCGGCACGACGGCGAACAGCATCGCGGCGTACCACGTGCCGAACGGCGGCACGAACTTCCGCCTGCCCATCGCCATCGGAATGGCCACCAACAGCGCCACGGTCGGCAGCGCCATCAGGACAAGGCAGATGACCAGGTCGAAGACAAGCGGCCCGTCGGCCCGCTCCAGGGTGACGACCACGTTGCCGGTGTCCATCGACCGCGAAGTCCGAAGACCGCTGGGGTCGCGTACGCGCTCGACGTTGATGTTCCAACCGTCCAACGAGCCGGTTACCTCGACGATGGCCGGCACCTTCCTGCGGTTGTCACCGGCCCCCACGAACGCGTCGGCCGCGATCGGCTCGGTCTTGTACTTGTCGAATGGCCAGTTCCGCGGATTTCCGTGCGCCTCGATGGTGGTGGTGAGCTGCGCCGGCGCCTTTCCCTTGGGGTAGTTCAGGTCCCCGAGGTCGCTCGTCGGATACAGCCGCACGGCGACGTCGTTGCCCAACACGTCGAATCGTGGGTCGTACTGCGCAACCCCCGGATAAACGAGGACGTTGACGGTGAGCCGGTTCGCGACGGGTTTCAGCTCCTCGACGCGTAGCTGCACGATGGTGGCGTCGCCCCCACCCTGGCTCAGATCCAGGGGAGGGAGCGGACCCGATTCCCGCTGCAGCGCATGGACCCCCAGCAGCGAGAGCGCGTAGGTGATGACGACGGTGACCAGGACGGCCACACCGATCTCGATCTGCGACCTCGTCAACTTCGGCGGCTTGACCTTGCCCGCCGGTTTTTTCTTTTTCTTCGGCGCCGCGGCCGTCGGCGCGGCGGGCGCACCGACCGCCGGTTCGGCCGACGCCGGCGCCTCAGACGTCATCGGTCGACCGCCGCGGCTGCTTGCTGGTGCCGCGCCGGCATGGCTGCCGAGGTGCACTGTAACGGGGCGCCACGTGGTGGGATGCTAGCGAACAGCCCTCCCGGTCGCGCGGCGAATTCCTATGTCCGCGTGTGTCTGGCGGTTCCGTCACCCGCTGGACATCCTCGGTTCACCCACTGGACGACGACTTGCACGGCACCAGGCGGCGACACGGCGAACCGTTTGCTAGCGGGACTCCGCGTCCACCACGCAGCGAAACCCGATGTGGGAGGTCGCCGAGTCCTGCGACTGCGGCGACCGGGCCGCCGGGCGGTAGCGGTGGCAATACTCCGGCGCGCACAGGTGCGAACCGCCTTTGAGGACTTGGTTGATCGAGGGGTTCGGTGGCCCCGTTGGGGTGCAACAGGCTTTCGGCAGCTGATCGAGCCGGTGGTGTGCGGAGAACTCGGTGGCGGTCCACTCCCATACGTTGCCGATCATGTCGAGCAGGCCGAACCCGTTGGGCGGAAACGTCCCCACCGGAGAAGTCCCCACCCAGCCGAGCGCACCACCGTTGCGGTAGGGGAAGTCGCCTTGCCACGTGTTGGCCATCAGCCGGCCATCGAGCCTGGCCTCGTCCCCCCAGGAGTAGGTCGTCGTGCTTCCGGCGCGCGCCGCATACTCCCATTCGGCTTCACTGGGCAGGCGCCGACCGGCCCAGCGGGCGTAGGCCACGGCATCCGGATAGGCCACCTGCACCACTGGATGGTCGAGACGGTCTGCGATGTCGCTGTCCGGTCCGAACGGGTGGGACCAGCTGGCCCCCGCCACCCAGTGCCACCATTGGCGCCAGTCACGCAGATCCACCGGGCCCCGCGTCGGGCGAAAGACCATGGCACCGGGGCACAGATCGTTGGGATCGGCGCCTGGATAGAGCGCCGGGTCGATGGGTTGTTCGGCGACCGTCACATAGCTTGTCGCGGCGACGAATTCGGCGAACTGCGCGTTGGTCACCGGGTGCCGCTCCACCGCGAACGGGCCCACGGTGGCCGTGTGGATGGGTGCCTCTTCGGGGTAGAAGCTCGTCGAGCCCATGCGGAATGACCCGCCAGGCAAGTCGACCAGCTCGGTAAGCACCACCTCAGCGTAGGACCACCACGAGCCGCCAGTGACGCACCGGCAGTAACGCGCGCATGCGCGGATAACTGCCGGCGGCCTCACGGCCAAACACGTCGACGCCGGGCGACATGAATCCCCTTCCGCCCTAGGCGATTACTGCCGCGCGACAC
This sequence comes from Mycobacterium sp. E2497, assembly GCF_001668695.1. Lineage (NCBI taxonomy): Bacteria > Bacillati > Actinomycetota > Actinomycetes > Mycobacteriales > Mycobacteriaceae > Mycobacterium > Mycobacterium sp. E2497. The sequence continues at coordinate 64,501 of NZ_LZKD01000028.1, read as the reverse complement.
CCGCTATTCGCCCAGCCGAGCCAACCCGTTCACCTGAATTTGGTTTGCTTGCTCGGTCGATGCCGTTAAGTCTCGACATGTGCCGAACGGGGTGACGTTCCCGACCCCGCCCTTCGGCGCCGGGCGCCATCGCCGACGCCACGCACCCGGATCTGTTGCCCGCAAGGAAATCAAGCGAAGTGAAGCGCAAACGATTGGCCGCGACCATCTGCATGCTGGCCGCGGCCGCTCTGGTGCTTCCGGCATGCAGCAACGCTCCCGCCACCCTGCCGTATACCGCTGGGGCGAAGGTCAACTGCGGCGGTGACCAGAACCTGCTGGCCAGCGGATCGACCGCACAAGCCAACGCGATGAACCGATTCATCGCCGCCTACACCAAGGCCTGCCCGGGCCAGAATCTCAACTACACGGCCAACGGGTCCGGCGCCGGGGTCGGCGATTTCCTGGCCGGCAAAACCGATTTCGCCGGGTCTGACATACCGCTGACGCCCGACCAATACGCGGTGGCGAAGCAGCGATGCGGCGGCGCCGACGCCTGGAACCTGCCGGTGGTGTTCGGCCCGCTCGCCATCACCTACAACCTCGCCGCGGCCGACTCCTTGGTGCTCGACGGACCCACGCTGGCCAAGATCTTCAACGGGACCATCACGCGCTGGGACGATCCGGCCCTCACCGCGCTCAACGCCTCCATGCCCGCCGAGGACATCCACGTCATCTACCGCAGCGACGCCTCGGGCACCACCGACAACTTCCAGTCTTATCTGCAGGCCGCGTCCGGCGGGGCGTGGAACAAGGGCACGGGCAAGGCCTTCAACGGCGGCGTGGGGACCGGCGCCGCCGGCAACGCCGGCACCGCCGCGCTGGTGAGGACCACCGAGGGCGCGATCAGCTACAACGAGCTGTCGTTCGCGCTGAAGGAAGGGCTTTTCGCCGCGGAGATCAAGACGCCGGCCAGCCGCAGGTCATTACGGCCGGTGCGGATCGGCGCCGACGCGGTCGGCAAGACCATCTCCGGCGCCAAGGTCATCGGCGACGGCAACAATCTCGTGCTCGATCTCTCGGCGTTCTACAACCCGGCCCAACCCGACGTCTACCCGATCGTGTTGGCCACGTACGAGATCGTCTGTTCGACCTATCCCAGCGCCGACGTGGCCAAGGCGGTCAGGGCGTTCCTGCAGGCGGCGATCGGCCCCGGCCAGGTCGACCTCGCGAAGATCGGCTACATCCCGCTGTCGGTGGACTTCCGGGCACGGGTCTCGAGCGCCGTCGACGCGATCGGCCCCGGTGACACGTCGAATTCCGAGTAACCCGGGGCTGGCTAGGCCCTCTTCGGTGTCTTCTTCTCCCGGGATCGCCACCAGGCGACGATGAACAGGGACATCGCGGTGACCAGACCGATCAACACCCACAGCACGACGGCCTGGTCGATCCACGACCCCGGCGGTGGAGAACCGGGCAGGAAGTTGCGCAGCGGCACGACGGCGAACAGCAGCGCCGCGAACCAGGTTCCCAGCGGCGGCAGGAATGTGGTCCGGCCCAACACCATCGGGATCGCCACCCACAGCGCCAGCACCGGCAGGGCGATGAGGACCAGGCAGATGCCGACATCGAAGATCAGCGGACCCTTGGAGCGCTCCAACGTGATGATCACATTGTCCTGGACGTCGGGGTTGGGGTCTTCGGGGTCGTGGACGCGCGTCACGGTGGCGTCCCAGCCGTCCAGCTTCCCGGTCACCTCCACGCGGGCGGGTGCTTTCTCGCGGTTCTGGCCCGTACCGGTGAACACGTCGGCCGCGAGGACTTCCGTCTTGTACGAGTCGAACGGCCAGTTTCCGGGATCACCGTGGGCGACGAGGGCGGTGCTGACCTGCGCGGGCGCCTTGCCGACCGGGTACTGCAAGTCCCCCAGATCGTTCTCCGGATACAACCGCACGGCCGCATCGGTCGTCAGCACACCGAAGTTCTTGTCGTACAACGAGTCCTTCGGGTAGACAAGCACGTTCACCGTCAGGCGGTTCGCGACGGTATCCAGCTTCTCGAGGTGCACCTGCACGACGCTGTCGTCGGCCTCGAGCTTACTGAAATCCACCGGGGGCAGCGCGGGTGCCGACTTTGCCAGCAGGTGCACGGCGATCAGCGACAGCACGTAGATGACGATCACGGCCACGACAATGCCGAAAGTAATCGCCATTTGCCGGCCCCGGTGGGCGGCCGGCGCCGGCGGCGCGGGGGGAGCCGGGTTCCCGGCGGTCATTGCAGCATCACGGGCCAGATGCTAGCAGGGACAACGGCAATTTTCAGGGGATAGTGACGGCGAATTCCTGCATTACCGTGGATTTCGCCGCGTCGAAACCCGGGGCTTTGCCGGGCCCCTCCAGATGGACGGCAACCAGATACGCCTGGGTGTTCGTCCAGATGTGGGCGATGCGGTCGGCGAATTCGTTTGCTCCGGGCCCACCACCGGCACCGGTGAGCAGCTGGCTGCTGTAGCCACAGAACTGGGCCGCCATGACGGTGACCCTGGCGTTCGGGTTCGCCCGTCCCAAGTCGCCGGCGTAACGCAGAAACGCGCCGCCCGGATCGAGGTCGGTACGGGTGATGGTCACCCGCACCGACATGCCGTCGGGCCCGGCGGCCGTCAACGCCACGTCACCCGTGCCGGGGGTCGAACTCCAGCCGTCCGGCAGCGGGACGGTGAGCACGGGCGCCACCGGGTCGGACACCGAGGCCTTGGTCATGGAGCCGCCGGCCGGTGGCGGGAAGCACACCAGGGCATTGGGCGGAATGTGGTCGGGCAGCGTGGTTTCGACGCCGGGCACCGGCTCGGCCGGGTCGGACAGCCGCGTGGTAGGGGTCGTCGGCGAGGCGGTCGGACCGATGGCGGTGCCGGCGGTGGTCTTCTCGCACCCCACCGCCGGGATCACCAGCAAGCACAGCGCCAGGACTTCAATCGCGCGAAAAGGCAAGCGCAATTTCGGCTTCCACGTCCACATAGGGCCGGCCGGACAGGTCGACGGTGACCTGCGTGATGGTGCCGCCGGTGAACGAGAACGGCGCCTTGTAGCGGCTGCACACCGCCGAGCCGCCGTTGCGCCCGACCGTGATGCCGGCACCCGCGATCCCGAACGTCCCAGGGTGCGTCTGCACGTCGGCGAGGGTGCCGACCACGTCGTCGTCGATGAACAACGTGACGTCCCCGAGCGGCGTATGGCTATCGGGCACGGTTGCGGTCCGCGCATAGCTCACGCCCAGCAGATGCCTGCCCAGCGGCACCGCGCCCGACGACGAGACGGCCTGCTGCCGCTCGCCCAGGAAGTTGTAGACGTAATGCAGGCGCCCGTCCTGGATGAACAGCACGTGCCCGCCGTGCGCGCCGCCCTGCTTGAACAGCACCCCCTCCGCGCCGGTGGTATCCACGCTCACCTCAGCCAGCACCGAGAACGACCTGCCCCGGATTTCGGCGCCCGCACCGATGCTCACGTCCGCGCAGTCGGGATAGTAGACGTAACTCGTCCTGTCACCGACAAGGTACGGGCGGAACCGCGTCATCGTCTCCAAGATGTTCAGGTCCGACAGCGGCAGCCCGTTGTACTTGGCGGCTTCGGAGAACCACAACGCCTTGAGTTCTGAGAGTTTGTCCGGGTGTTCGGCGGCCAGGTCGTGGCACTGGCTGCGGTCGGCCTCGATGTGGAACAGTTCCCAGCGGTCGGCGTCGAAATGCGACCATCCGGCCGGGGTGGCCGCATGGATGGTGTTGGCGAACCAACCCTCATGCCATATCCCGCGCGTACCGAGCATCGAGTAGAACTGAGTCCGCTTGCCGGTGCCCGCGGCCGGATCGGCGAGGGCCGCTTTGAAACTCACTCCGTCGAGTGGCCTCTGCGCGATGCCCCGGACGGTTTCGGGCGGTGTCATGCCCAGCAGGTCGTAGACCGTGGGCGTGATGTCGCAGACGTTGACGTAGGTGTCGCGGATCTCCCCATGTGCGGCAACACCGTCGGGCCACGAGATGATCGCCGTGTCGGCGATGCCGCCCTCGTGCGACGCGTACCGCTTGTAGAGCTTGTACGGGGTGTTGAAGGCCATCGCCCAGCCGATCGGGTAATGGTTGTAGGTCTGCGGGCCGCCGAGGTGATCGAAGAGCTTCATGCTCTCTTCGACCGTGTCGATGTAGCCGTTGAAGAACTTGCCCTCGTTCACCGACCCGTTCGGCCCGCCCTCCCCGCTGGCGCCGTTGTCGGAGATCACCACGATGATCGTGTTGTCCAGCTGACCGGAATCCTCCAAATAGTCCAGGATCCGGCCGATCTGGGCGTCGGTGTAGCTCAGGAAGCCGGCGAACACCTCGGCCATGCGGGAGAACAGCTTCTTCTCGTCATCGCTCAGCGAATCCCACGGCCGCACCGTGTCCTGCAGGGGCCAGGGCTCGCCGTTCGGCCCCGTGACGTCCGCGTACGGGTTGACCGGCGACAGTTCGGTGTCCGGCGGCACGATGCCCATCGACTTCTGGTTGTCCAGCACGATCTCGCGGTAGGCCTCGTAGCCCATGTCGAACTTGCCGGCGTAGCGATCGGCCCAATCTTTGAAAACGTGGTGCGGCGCGTGGCCGGCGCCCGGGCAGACGTAGCTGAACCAAGGCTTGTCCGGCGCGATCACCTTGGCGTCGCGGATGAATTCGATGGTCTTGTCGGCGAGGTCTTTCGAGAGGTGGTAGCCGTCTTCGGGCGTGCCCGGCGGGTTGACCGGATGGTTGTCGTAGACCAGGTCGGGATACCACTGGTCGGTCTCGCCGCCCAGGAAACCGTAGAACCGCTCGAAGCCGCGCGCGATCGGCCAATGCCGTTTGGTGGCCGCGAGATTGGACTCTTCCAGCGGCGTCAGGTGCCACTTGCCGACGCAGTACGTGTTGTATCCGCGCTCCGCGAGCACCTCGGAGAGCAGGGCGGTGTCGAACGGGATGCGACCGTTGGCGTTGGGGAAGGCGTCGGTGAACTCTTCGATGGTCGCCATGCCGACGGTGGTGGCGTTGCGGCCGGTCAACAACGACGCCCGGGTTGGCGAGCACAGCGCGGTGGTGTGGAATTGCGACAGCCGAACACCGCGCTCGGCGATGCGGGTCATCGCTGGCATCTCGACCAGGCCGCCGAAACAGTCCCACGTGGCAATGCCGGTGTCGTCCCAGACCAGGTACAGGATGTTCGGCGCGTTCTCCGGTGCGGTCGGCGCGGCGTACGGGCCCCAGTCCGGCTCGGAGTCCCGGATATCCAGCTCGATCTTGCCCTGAAAGGTTTGGGAGTCAGTCGACATGCGCCGAGCGTAACGCGACCGCGAAACTTCCGACCTTTTTTCGCGGTGCCGTCACGCTCGGCAAAGCGAAACGCCCGAGACCTCGGGTCCCGGGCGTTTCGATATCGCTTCGCGGCTACTTGGCCTTTTCCAGAATTTCGACGAGCCGCCACCGCTTGGTCGCCGACGTGGGACGCGTCTCCATCAGCGAGACGCGGTCGCCGATGCCCGCGGTGCTGTTCTCGTCGTGCGCCTTGACCTTCTTGGTGGTACGGATGATCTTGCCGTACAACGGGTGGCGCACGCGGTCTTCCAGCTCGACCACGATGGTCTTCTGCATCTTGTCACTCACGACGTAGCCGATGCGGGTCTTGCGCCGCCCACGCACCTTCGGAGTGGCCGGAGTGTGCTTGGAGCCCTTCTCTTTCGAGCCGGCGTCCTGCGCGGCCGCCTTCGGAGCCGCCTTCTTCGCTTCTGCCATCACGATTCCTTACCGTCGGGCCCGCTAGCCAGGCCCAGTTCCCGTTCGCGCAGCACGGTGTAGACGCGCGCGATCTCCTGCCGCACCGTGCGGAGCCGCCGGTTGTTGCTGAGCTGCCCGGTCGCCATCTGGAAACGCAGGTTGAACAGCTCCTCCTTGGATTCGCGCAGGCGCTCGGCCAGCTCCTCGTCGGTGAGCTCACGCAGTTCGCCAGGCGAAATTCCCACTGCCATCAGAACTGATCCTCTCGGGTCACGATGCGTGCCTTGATCGGCAGCTTGTGGATTGCACGGGTGAGTGCCGCCCGGGCCACCTGCTCGTTGGGGTAGCTCAGCTCGAACAGCACGCGGCCCGGCTTGACGTTCACGACCCACCACTCCGGCGAGCCCTTACCCGAACCCATCCGGGTCTCGGCGGGCTTCTTGGTCAGCGGGCGGTCCGGGAAGACGTTGATCCAGACCTTGCCGCCACGCTTGATGTGGCGGTTGATCGCGATACGAGCGGACTCGATCTGGCGGTTGGTGACATAGGCGTGCTCCAGGGCCTGGATGCCGTAGTCACCGAAGTTCACCGCCGTGCCGCCGCTGGCGATGCCTCGCTGGCGGGGGTGGTGTTGCTTACGGTGTTTAACCCTGCGGGGAATCAACATGATTCAGCTCTCCGTGCTCTGCGGTTCTGCAGCGGGCGGCGTCTCCGCCGCGGCGGTTGCAGTGCTTTCTTCGGCGCCCGCGGCCGCGCGGCCGGCCTCGGTGCTGGTCGCCGTGGTGCCCGACGCACCGCTGCGCCGGGGCCGCGTGCCCGACGGGCGCTCGCGGCGCGGACGGTCGGCGCCCGCCGGGGCGGCCGCGGCCAATTCCCGCTTGCCGCCGACGATGTCGCCCTTGTAGATCCACACCTTCACACCGATGCGGCCGAAGGTGGTCTTCGCCTCGTACAGGCCATAGTCGATGTCGGCGCGCAGCGTGTGCAGGGGCACCCGGCCCTCGCGGTAGAACTCCGAGCGGCTCATCTCCGCGCCGCCAAGGCGGCCCGAACACTGCACCCGGATGCCCTTGACGTTCGGCTGGCGCATCGCCGACTGGATGGCCTTGCGCATGGCGCGGCGGAACGCCACGCGGTTGCTCAGCTGCTCGGCGACACCCTGGGCCACCAACTGCGCCTGCGACTCCGGGTTACGGACCTCGAGGATGTTGAGCTGAACCTGCTTGCCGGTCAGCTTCTCCAGGTCCGCACGGATGCGGTCGGCCTCGGTGCCGCGGCGCCCGATGACGATGCCCGGACGCGCGGTGTGGATGTCCACCCGCACCCGGTCACGGGTGCGCTCGATCTCCACGTCGGCGATGCCGGCGCGCTCGAGTCCGGTGGACAGCAGCCGCCGGATGGCGACGTCTTCCTTGACGTAGTCCGCGTACTGCTTATCGGCGTACCAACGCGACTTCCAGTCCGTGGTGATGCCCAGCCGGAAGCCGTGCGGATTGATCTTCTGGCCCACTAGTCTGAGCCTCCCTTCGCTTCCGAGGTCTCAGCAGTTGCCTTAGAAGTCTTCGCCTCGGCGGTTTTCGCCGGAGCCTTCTTCGCCGGTGCCTTCTTGGCGGGCGCCTTGGATGGGGCCTTCTTCGCGGCGGCCTTGCTGGCCTCGGCGCGGCGGGCCCTCGTCGACTTCGCCGAACGCTGGTCCTTGGCGGGCCGGCTCTCCACCACGACCGTGATGTGGCTGGTGCGCTTGCGGATCCGGAACGCGCGACCCTGCGCGCGAGGGCGGATGCGCTTGGCGGTCGGGCCCTCGTCGGCGTAGACGGTCGCGACCACCAGGGTCGACGGGTCCAGCCCGTTGTTGTTCTGCGCGTTCGCCGCTGCGCTGGCGATCACCTTGGCAACCGGCTCACTGGCGGCCTGGGGCGCCCAGCGCAGGATGTCCAGCGCGTCGGCCACCGACCGGCCGCGCACCAGGTCGATCACCCGGCGCGCCTTGGTCGGCGAAACCCGCACGAACCGCGCCTTGGCGACCGCGGACGGGAATTCGGTTGTGGTCATCGCCGTTTGGCCTTCCGGTCGTCCTTGATGTGTCCCTTGAAGGTGCGCGTCGGCGCGAATTCACCAAGCTTGTGACCGACCATCGCCTCGGTGACGAACACCGGGACGTGCTTGCGTCCGTCGTGGACGGCGAAGGTGTGGCCGATGAAGTCCGGGATGATCGTCGAACGTCGCGACCAGGTCTTGATGACCTGCTTGGTGTTCTTCTCGTTCTGGACGTCCACCTTCTTGAGCAGGTGGTCGTCGACGAACGGGCCCTTCTTCAGGCTGCGTGGCATGTGCTACTCCTCGAGTTCCTAGCGACCGTGCTTCTTGCCGGTGCGCCGGCGCCGGACGATGAGTTTGTTGCTGGCCTTGTTCGGGTGGCGGGTGCGACCCTCCGGCTTGCCCCAGGGGCTCACCGGGTGCCGACCACCGGACGTCTTACCCTCACCACCACCGTGCGGGTGGTCCACCGGGTTCATGACCACACCACGGACCGAAGGGCGCTTGCCCTTCCACCGCATGCGGCCGGCCTTGCCCCAGTTGATGTTTGCCTGCTCGGCGTTGCCCACCTCGCCGACCGTGGCGCGGCAGCGCACGTCGACGCGGCGGATCTCACCGCTGGGCATGCGCAGCGACGCGTAGGAGCCCTCCTTGCCGAGCAGCTGGATGCTCGAGCCGGCGGACCGCGCCAGCTTGGCGCCACCGCCCGGCCGCAGCTCCACGGCGTGGATCACGGTACCGGCCGGGATGTTGCGCAGCGGCAGGTTGTTGCCCGGCTTGATATCGGCGTTCGCGCCCGACTCCACCACGTCGCCCTGCGAAAGGCCCTGCGGCGCGATGATGTATCGCTTCTCGCCGTCGAGGTAGTGCAGCAGTGCGATGTTGGCGGTCCGGTTCGGGTCGTACTCGATGTGCGCGACCTTGGCGTTGACGCCGTCCTTGTCGTTGCGGCGGAAGTCGATCACCCGGTAGGCGCGCTTGTGGCCGCCACCCTTGTGGCGGGTGGTGATGCGGCCGTGTGCGTTACGGCCGCCATGGCCGTGCAGCGGGCGCACCAGCGACTTCTCCGGCTCCGACCGGGTGACCTCGGCGAAGTCGGACACGCTGGAGCCGCGGCGGCCGGGGCTCGTCGGCTTGTACTTACGAATTGCCATGTCTAATCAGGTCTTTCTCTCGCGCGCGGCTAGGCCGGGGCCCCGAACAGGTCGATCGGCTTGCTACCCGGCGCCAGCGTGACGATGGCCCGTTTGGTGCTCTTGCGCTTGCCGTACCCGGTCCTGGTGCGCTTGCGCTTGCCCTGGCGGTTCGCGGTGTTCACCGACGCGACCTTGACGGCAAAGATCTTCTCGATGGCGATCTTGATCTGCGTCTTGTTCGAATCGGGGTGCACCACAAAGGTGTACACGTTCTCATCCAGCAGCCCGTAGGACTTCTCCGAGATGACCGGGGCCAGGATGATGTCGCGGGGGTCGGTGATGGTCGCCATCTACGCCGAAACCTCCTCGGTGCTAGCAGCGTTGCCCCCGATGTAGGCGTTGAGCGCCTCGACGCTGAACACCACGTCGTCGGAGCGCAACACGTCGTAAGTGTTGAGCTGGTCGGGCGTCAGGATGTGCACACCCGGCAGGTTGCGCACGCTCTTGGCGCCGGCCTCGTCGCTGCGGCCGATCACGATCAGCACGTTCTTGCGGTCGGTCAGCGTGCCCAGAAACGCCCTGGCGTTCTTGGTCGACGGTGTCTGACCAGACACCAGCTCGGTGACCGCGTGGATGCGGCCGTTGCGCGCCCGGTCCGACAATGCGCCGCGCAATGCCGCGACGATCATCTTCTTCGGGGTGCGCTGGGCGTAGTCGCGTGGCTTGGGGCCGTGCACGACGCCGCCGCCGGTGAATTGCGGGGCCCGCGTCGAACCCTGACGGGCACGACCGGTTCCCTTCTGCCGGTACGGCTTCCGCCCGCCGCCGCTGACCTCGCCGCGAGTCTTCGTCGAGTGCGTGCCCTGGCGCGCCGCCGCCCGCTGCGCGGTGACCACCTGGTGCATCAGCGCGATATTGGCCGGGGCGTCGAACAATTCGGCCGGCAGCTCCACGGAGCCCTCGACCTTGCCGTCCGGCGTCTTCACGTCAATCTTGAGCGCCATTACTTCTCACCTCGTTTGATCGCGCTGCGGACCACCACGAGCCCACCGGTGCGGCCGGGGACCGCACCCTTGATCAACAGCACGCCGTTCTCGGTATCGACCTTGTGCACCACCAGGTTCTGGACCGTCACCCGGTCATTACCCATGCGGCCCGCCATCCGGGTGCCCTTGAAGACCCGGGCGGGGGTGGCGCAGCCACCGATGGAACCCGGCCGGCGGTGCACCGCCTGCGCGCCGTGACTGGCGCCCTGGCCGCGGAAGCCGTGCCGCTTCATGGTGCCGGCGAAGCCCTTGCCCTTGGAGGTTCCGGTCACGTCGACATAGGCGCCGTCGGCGAAGATCTCCGCCGTCAGCTCCTGGCCGACCTGGTATTCGCTGGCGGCGGCCTCGTCGTCGAGCCGCAACTCGGCCAGGTGGCGGCGCGGGTTCACGCCCGCGGCGCTGTACTGACCGGTCACCGGCTTGTTGACCTTGCGGGGGCTGATTTCGCCGTAGGCCAGCTGAACGGCGCTGTAACCGTCACGCTCGGGTGTACGGATGCGGGTGACCACGTTGGGCCCCGCCTTGACCACCGTCACCGGGACGACCCGGTTGTTCTCGTCGAACACCTGCGTCATGCCCAGCTTGGTACCCAGAATGCCTTTTCTTGCCATGAGTTCACCAAGCCCCTACTGGATGTTGACGTCGACACTGGCCGGAAGGTCGATGCGCATCAGCGCGTCGACGGTCTTCGGCGTCGGGTCGAGGATGTCGATCAACCGCTTGTGAGTACGCATCTCGAAGTGCTCCCGCGAGTCCTTGTACTTATGCGGAGAGCGGATGACGCAATACACGTTCTTCTCAGTCGGCAGCGGCACCGGACCTACGACGCTGGCACCCGTGCGGACGACGGTCTCGACGATTTTGCGCGCCGATGCGTCGATGGCCTCATGGTCGTAGGCCTTGAGCCTGATGCGGATCTTTTGTCCCGCCACGCTTCTCCTACCCTCACTCCACTTACAAAAATCCGTGTCCGGACCTGGTGCTCCCAGCGCGCTGACCGGGCCCGGAGCCGGGCCGATCGAGCGTCGCGCCGGATACTGCGCCGCTGTTTACCTGTCGTGGTCCACCGGCCCCCGCGGTCGGGTGTGTCACCCTCACGCAGCCTGGACCCCGACGAATCTGTCGCGCTCCAAGGATGAGACCGGACGCGCCCGTTTTGGGCGCTGGTCGTATGCCCGACCAGGCGCAAACCCGGCCCAAGGCAACCTGAACAGTATGCCCTAGATCGTGTGTTTGGCCAAATCTGGACCCAGGGCCGCCGACCTGCCCTTTTGGCCCCTCAGGCACCCGCCGATTCGACGCTCGCCGCGCCGGCCCGATTGTGTGCGCGCTGAACATAGAGGAAACCGTCGACGGCCGCGAGCGCGCACTCGCGGTAGTCGAAGCCGGGGAGCGTGGACAGCCGCCCCAGCACCAGGGGGCCGATGAGCAGCGCGATGGCGCGGGACCGGTCCACCTCACCCAGCTCGGCGGCCTCCGGGCTGTCGAAGATGGCGTCGAACGGCGCCGCGTACTGCTGGGCGATGCGCTCGCGCAGCGTGGTGATCGCCGGGCTGTCGGCGGAGTGGGTGCCGCGGGGTTCCGGCAGCTCCTCGAGGTCCCGGCCCATGGACAGCCACGACATGGCAGCCATCAGGGCGGGCGCCTGCGCCACGGACTCGGCCTGGGCCAGCACCACCGCCACCAGGCGATCCCGCAGCGACCCCTCGGCGGGCGGCGAGGGCGCCGGCGGGATGAGGCTGTTGAAAGCCGCTGCGAGCAAATCGTTTCCGCTGGGGAAGTGGCGATACAACGTGGCCCTCGCTACGTTGGCGGTACGGGTGACCGCGTCGACGGTCACCGCGCTGGGCCCACCGGAACTCAGCAGCGCCGCGGCGGCCTCGAGCAGGCGGGCTCGCGAGCGCGCCGGGCGTGGATCGGTGTTACCGCCGGTAATTGTGACCCACCTCCCACGTTTGGGAACAAGACTATCGGTCTATCTACAAGACTGTCGGTCTCGAAACTCTCTCTTCGACGCCACCGTGAGGAGGCGTAGCACATGGTCGAAACCCTGGTCCGGCCCGACCAGCGTACTGATGCGGTCAGCATCGGCGGAAGCCCCCGAGCGCGGAACTGGACGCTGGCCGTCGCCTGCATGGGCGTCGCGCTGGTGGTCGCGTCGATGACGGCGCTGAACACCGCGCTGGGAGACCTCGCGGTGGCCACCTCGGCCACCCAGTCGCAGCTCAACTGGGTCGTCGACGGGTACACCGTGGCCCTGGCGTGCCTGCTGCTGCCCGCAGGCGCGATCGGCGACCGCTACGGAAGGCGCGGCGCCCTGCTGATCGGCATGGTGGTCTTCTCCGTCGGGTCGGTGGCGCCGGCGATGCTGCACAGCCCGGCTCAGATCATCGCCGGACGCGCGGTCGCCGGGATCGGCGCCGCCTTCGTGATGCCGGCGACGCTGTCGCTGCTGACGGTGGCCCATCCGAAGGACGAACGCACCAAGGCGGTCGGGATCTGGGCCGGCACGGCCGGATCCGGCGGGGTGCTGGGCATGCTCGGCTCCGGCCTGCTGCTTCGCTTCTGGGACTGGCCCGCGATCTTCTGGTCCCTGGGCGCCGGCGGGCTGGTGATCTTCGCGCTGGCGTGCACCGTCGCCTCGTCCCGCGACAGCGGCGCTCCGCGCATCGATTCGCTGGGCGCGGTCCTGATCGGCGCCGCCGTGGCGATCGCCGTGGCCGCGATCCTCGAAGCCCCCACCCGCGGGTGGAGCGACCCGCTGGTCTGGGGCGGACTCGCCGCGGGCGCGGTGCTCGCCGCCGCCTTCGGTGTCGCCGAGCTCCGGCTCACCCGGCGCGACGGGCAACCGCTGCTGGACGTGCGGTTGTTCGCGGACGCGAATTTCGCCACCGGTGTCGCCGCGATCGTCATCCTGTTCGGCGCGACGTTCGGCTTCTTCTACATCGGCATGCAATACGTGCAACAGATCATGGGCTACTCGGCCCTGGAGACGGCGATCTCCTTCGGCCCGTTCATGGTGCCGCTGGGCATCTTCTCGGCGCTGTCGTTCTGGTACGTGCCCAAGCTGGGTCTGCGGCTGGTGTTGTTCGTGGGCACGCTGCTGATGGCGGTCGGGTTCGCCTGCATGTACCGGCTGGACCTGCATTCGTCCTACCTCCAATTCGCCTGGCCCACTCTCGTGTTGGCCACGGGTATCGGAATCTGCACGGCGCCGACGACGTCGGCGATCATGGGCGCGGTTCCCGACGAGAAGCAGGGCGTCGCCTCCGCGGTGAACGACACGTCCCGCGAGATGGGCGGCGCGTTGGGGATCGCGGTGGCCGGTTCCATTCTGGCCGGCCGGTATTCACACGAGTTGGCCCCGAAGCTGGTTGACTTCCCGGCACCGGTCCGCGGGCCGGCCACGGATTCGCTGGCCAAAGCCGTCGAGGTCGCGGGCAGGCTGGGACCCCAGGGCCGCCAGCTGGCGGACCTCAGCAAGACCGCGTTCTTGGCGGCCCTGCATGCGTCCACGGTCGCGATGGCCGTGATCGTCGCGGTCGCCGCGGTGCTGATCGGGCTCTGGGCGCCGGGCCGCGACGGGCGGCAGCTGCGACCGATACGCCGGATCGCATCCCGAGGCCGTCACTGAGCGCGACGGCCAATGCCGTTGTCCGACAGCAGCTTCAGCGTGCACGCGGCCGGGAATCCTTGAAACGGCCTGCCGCTTCTGGTATCTGAAATAGATATCGATAGATACAGGTCATCTCCGCGAGGCGAGGTGCGATGTGGTGTTGGCGCGGCAGCGGTCACCTCCGCTGCGGGCTTGACCGTCAACGTATTTCGGGTACGCGGGAAGGAGGTGAGTCACCGGGGTAATCAAGAGCACGTGTAAAGCGAGCCGGCGGCCGTGCCGTCCACGAATATTGCGACGCAGTGTCCGCGCGACGCACACCTGCGCGCGCACCGCCACTTGTCGTGGCCATCTGCGTGGACCGCGCGAACATTAGCCGCTCGTCGGGGCGGGCCCCCACGCATCATCATGGTGGGGCCCGCCCCCACACGCGTGCGCAATCACCGCACGAACTCGGCGGCCCGATGCCCGAGCATCACGATGGTCGCGTGCGGCCCCCGGCTGGTGATGGCGGGCAGGATCGAGCCGTCGATCACCCAAAGGTTGTCGATGCCGCGCACCCGGCAGCGATGATCGACGACGGCCCGCGGGTCGGTGTCGGCACCCATCGGCGCGGTGCCGCACAGATGTTGCGAAGTGGACCATACGGTGGGAGCGCCGACAGGGGTTGCGGTACCGGCCAGTTCGCGGGCAAGCTCGGCCCCCCGGCGTAGCGCCGCGACGTCGCCGGGCCGGCTGTCGTAACGGTGTTCGATGAGGGGCGGGACGTCGGGGTCCGCGGAGACCAGCGTGACGCGCCCGCGCGCCCGCGGCTGCATGAGCGCCACGCCGATGTGCGGCCAGTCGGCATGCCCGGCGGTGCCGTCGCCCGTCATCGCGACGAATCCTCCGGTGTAGGGCCTGATCTCGAGATCCTCGTCGGTGCTGAGCACGACCTCGAGCACCGGCCGGCCGGGGGCCACCGTCCACTCGGTCGGCAACACCCATTCGGGGTGATCGCTGAACGCGGCGCCGACCGGCAGCGGCGCCAGCGTGGGTACGCCGACGGCCCGCAAACCGTCCTCCGACCCGATGCCGGAAAGCATCAGCAGTTGCGCGGTTTGAATGGCACCGGCGCACAGCACGATCCGATCAGCGGTCAGGGTCATGCGGCCGTGCGGGCTGATCGCGTCGACACCGATCGCGGCGGCGCCGGCGAACCGCAACCGCGCCGCGCGGGTCTGCGCGTGCAACGTCAGATTGGGCCGGCCCAGGGCCGGCAGCAGGAATCCGGCACCGGATCCGGTACGCACACCGTCGACGATGTTGAGCGGGACCGCCCCTATGCCCGAAACCGGTTCGGTGCCAACGTCGTTGAGATCACTGATCCAGCCGAATCCGGAGCGCTCTGCGGCGGCGATGAAACGCTCCGTGGTGCCGGTCATCTCCCGGGTGCGACGCACCCTGATCGGGCCGCTGTCCCCGTGGGCGGGGCCCGTGAAATCGAGGTCGGTCTCGATGGCGCGGAAGCTGTCGAGGACGTCGGACCAGGCCCAGCCCGGCAGGGCGAGGCGGTCGAAGTCGCGCGGCAACCCGCGGCAGAAATAGCCACCGTTGACCGCGCCGGAACCGCCGACCGTCGCCCCGCGCACGAGTGGATGCCGGCGCACCGGCCGATCGGTCAGGCTGGTCTGATAGCGCCGGACCAGTGGGCTGCCGACCCCTATCGGCAGCTGGAAGCCGTTGGCGGTTTGGGCGAGCAGTCCCGGATCGTCGAGGGCCGGGCCCGCCTCGAGGACGGTCACCACGCGGCTGGGATCGACCGAAAGGCGCTCGGCAACAACCGATCCAGCACTGCCGGCACCGACGATCAGCACGTCGCTGTGCGGGGCGGCGTTCATCAAGGACGGGTCAAGGTGGCGGCTAGCTCCGAATCTGCGGTTTCAGCGCGCGCAGGTTGCGCTCCCGCAGCACACCCCACCACAACCCGAGACCGTACGCCAGGTCGTCGACGCGCTTGAGCAACAGATACGTCAGCAGGCCGATCGGCTCCGCGTCGTCCCCGATGGCGTCGCGGCGGCGCAGCCAGTCCACCACGCCGTCCATGATCGCCGCGACCAGCACGACACGCCGGAAATGTCGCGACACCGTGGCGGCGATCAGTGCCAGCGGCCAGTAATGGCGGCACAGGGCTGACGCCAGCTGCAGCGCCGCCGACCACAGGCCGCGGGCCGCGATCACCACGACGTCGGTGATCGAGGTGTCGGCACCGCGCATCGCCCTGGCGATCCGGCGACCCGTCAAGACGGCGAAGACCACGGAGGCCAGCTGCGACAGGCTGGTCCCGAACGCCACCAGGATCCAGGTCATCAGCGCCCAGCCGGAGATCACCACCGGCGCCGTCTTGTCCGGGTGGCGGACCGAGAGCGGGGCCGCCGAGCCGCCGTAGAAGGCCTTGCGCGCCAGCCAATCCCTCAGTTCGGTGCGGTGGTCGTGGGCGACCAGCGCGATGGGCTCGTAGCGCAGCCGGGCGCCGGCTTCGATGAGCCGCCAACACAGGTCGACGTCCTCGCCGGACTGCAGCGTCTCGTCGAACCCACCGACCGCGCGCAGGGCGGAACACCGACAGATGATCGCCGCGCTGGGCACGTAGGACACGGTGCTGTGGGGCAGTACCGGGGCTTCGCGCTCGCCGAGGTCGAGCGAGGAGTGCACCGCCTCATAACGCGCCACCACATTCTCACTGTGCGACAAACCGACGATGCGCGGCGCGGCCAGCGCGACGGTCGGATCACAGAAATGCCCGAGCAGCGCCTCCAGCCACCCGCGCCGGGGCGCGACATCGGAATCCAGGAAGGCGACGTAGTCGGTGGTGCAGGCGGCCAGCCCGGTGTTGCGGGCGGCGGCCGGACCCCGGCTGCGCGAGTGCCGCAGCACCTCCACGTCGCAGTGGGCGCCGACGAAATCGTCCGGTTCGATGGGCGGGAACGAGCCATCGTCCACCACGATGACCCGCAGGCCGCGCAGCGAGCTCACCAGGCGTCGCACTCCGGACAGGTTGTCTCGCACCGGGATTACCACAGTGACGTCGTGGTGCGACGGACCACCCGCCGGCCGCGGATGCGCGACCGTGGCGTCCAGCAGCGTGCGGGCCAGCTGCGCGCTGACGTCGTCGCGGACCTTCAGCCGGCCGTCGCACAGCATGTCCTGGGCGGCCGGCGCGAGCTTGAGCAGCCGGGTCGGCGAACCGCCGAGCAGCGCGGAGCCGTCGCCGAGCACCCGCACGCGGCGATCGACCTGGACGGCGAAGCCGTCCGGCAGCCGGGGCGCGGGCGCGGTCACGTCAGCATCCCGTCGCGCCCGGGTGACCAACGGTCTACCCGGCGGACACACCCGTCGACCATCTCGGCGAGGATGCGCTCCCCCTCGGCGGCGGTCGCGGTGGTCGGGTCTCCAAGCACGCCCACGGGGCTGACCGCAGCCACTCCTCCGCGGCGCATCGACGGCAGCAGTTCGGCGAGCGGCGCCCGGTTGCCGGTGAGCCACCGATCGGTCAGCACGTCGCCCGGCGAGATGTGCAGCAACAGCGAGGTTTCGGTGTGGCCGGCGTGGGCGTCGCCGCCGGCGGCCAGGCATGGGCACCAGCCGGCGTCGCGACCCTCGGCGCGCAGCCGGGCCACCGCGACGCTCAGCGCGGCGGTGTTGCCGCCATGGCCGTTGACGAAGACCAGGCGCCCGGCCCAGCCAGCGGCCGACCGGCCGTACTCCACCAGCAGCGTCGTCAGGGCTTCGGTCCCGATCGAGATGGTTCCGGCGAAGCTCTGGTGCTCGCCGCTGGCGCCGTAGGCGATGGCCGGCGCCACCAGCCAGTCGCGCCCGAGGCGCGCCCTGGCCCCGCGGGCGACCGCGGTTGCGATCCGGGTGTCGGTATCCAACGGCAGGTGCGGACCGTGCTGTTCGGTCGACCCCAGCGGGACCAATACCGACGGCGAGGTGCCCGACAGCTGGCTTGACGTCGCCATTGCCAATTCGCCGAGTACGGGCACTCGGTGATGGTAGGACGAATTCACCTGGCGTGCACCGATTGTTGTCCGTTGAAAATGATTTTTTTCTGGCTGGTTCATGCGGCGTTCGAAATCAATGCTCGTCCGTCACGGACACCACGCTTGTACCACGGTGTGGGCGGGCCATCATTCTCGGGAAATCTGCCCGGGATATCGGTGATTGGCGCCTACGCGCCGCCGCCGTCCGGGACGCCGAGCGCCCTGGTGAAGCCGGGCGGCACGAGGATGTCGTCCGGGCCAAGGTCGTGGACGCTGCCACGCCCCAGACCCATCAGCGCCGAGTCGATGCCGCCGCGCAGGATGTCGAGCACGTTCTCCACGCCCGCCTGCCCGGCCGCGGCCAGGCCCCACAGGTACGCGCGGCCGATCATCACCGCGCGGGCCCCGAGCGCCACCGCCTTCACGACGTCACTGCCGCGGCGGATGCCGCCGTCGAGCAGCACCTCGACCTGATCGCCCACCGCGGCGGCCACCGCGGGCAGGGCGCGGATCGACGCCGGCGTTCCGTCCAGGTTGTTGCCGCCGTGGTTCGACACCGAAATCGCCGAAACTCCAGCGTCCACGGCCCTTTTCGCGTCATCGACGCGTATCACGCCCTTGAGCATGAACGGCCCGCCCCACAGCTCGCGGAGCCAGGCGATGTCCTCCCACGTCGGGGGCGGCGTGCCCATCCACTCCCCGTAGGCCGCGAAGAACGGCGGGCCGGGTTCGCCGCGGCGCGCCTGGTTGGGCACGCGCAGGTCCGGCGGGCGCAGCGTCTTGCCGTACTTCCACAGCCAGCGGGGCTTGAAGACGGCCTCCGGCGACTGGCGCAGGATGGTCCGCAGGTTCATCTCCTCGGGGATCTTCGGGCTGCCCCAGTCGCGGCCGTGGGAGAACGACCAGTCGGTGGTGGCGATCAAGCCGACCGCACCGGCCTGCCGGGCCCGCTCCACCCGCTCGGCGATCGCGTCGCGCCCGCCCAGCCAGTAGACCTGGAAGAAGACCTTGGGGTTGGCGGCGATGACGTCCTCGATCGGTTTGCTCGCGAACGAGGACAGTCCCATCGCCGTGCCGCGCGCCGCCGCGGCCCGCGCGACGGCAACCTCGCCGTCGGGGTCGACGGCCTGCACGCCGGTGGGCGAGATCAGCACCGGCAGCGAAATATCCTGTCCCATAACGGTGGTCGACAGGTCGCGCTTTTCCGGCGCGCCCACGACGTGGGGGGCGAACCCGAGTTCGCTGAAGGCCTCGACGTTGCCTGCGACGGTGATTCCCTTTTCGCTGCCCGCAACCAGCGCGGAATACACGGATTTCGGGAGCCGCCGTTTCGCGCGTTGCTGCGCGATGGCGACGGTCTCGAACCACTGGTCGGCCATGGCTAGACCGGGCTTTCGTTGCACAGGCGGGCGGGCGGCGCGTCCGGCGGTCGCACCGACAGCGTCAGCGGCACCGGCTGCCGGACCCGGCGCCCGTGGGAATGGTCGGCGCGGGGACGCGGCGTCTCCCGCTGCCGGGCCAGCGCCGACGCGCTGTGCCCCTGGACGCATTCGGGATCCGGCCCGTCCATCGGCAGCCCGGTGAAGAACTTGGCCGCCATGCACCCGCCCCGGCAGGCGTCGTAGTGCCCGCAGCTGCCGCAGGCGCCCGCGGACTGCGGTTCGCGCAACTCGCGGAACAGCGGTGCGTTCTTCCAGACGTTGTCGAATCCACCGTCGCTCAACACGTTTCCGGCCAGGAAGCGGTCGTGGATGGCGAACGGGCAGGCGTAGACATCGCCCACCGGGTCGATCAGGCACACCACCCGGCCGGCACCGCACATGTTCAGGCCGGCCAGCGCGCCGGCCGAGCCCAGCGGGGACAGGTGGAAGAAGGAATCACCGGTGAGCACCCGCTCCCCCTTGGCCACCAGCCAGTCATACAGCTGGACCTGCTGGGCAGCGGTGGGGTGCAGGTCCTCCCAGACGTCCGCGCCCCGCCCCGACGGACGCAGGCGGGTGATCCGCAGGGTCGCACCGTAACGGCGTGCCAGCGCGGCGAATTCGTCGAGCTGGTCGACGTTGTGCCGGGTGACCACCACCGAGATCTTGGCGTCCGCGAAGCCCGCCGCCGCCAGGTTCTCCAGCGCACGCACCGCCATGTCGAAGGAGCCGGGTCCCCGGACCGCGTCGTTGACCTCCGCGGTGGCGCCGTCGAGCGAGATCTGGACGTCGACGTAGTCGCTGGCTGCCAGCCGGGTGGCCACCTCTTCGGTGATGCGGACGCCGTTGGTGGAGAACTTCACCCCGACGTGGTGCGCGGTGGCGTAGTCGACCAGCTCCCAGAAGTCCGGCCGCACGGTCGGCTCCCCGCCGCCGATGTTGACGTAGAACACCTGCATGCGTTCCAGCTCGTCGATGATGTCCATGCACTGCCGGGTGGACAGCTCCCGCGGATCCCGCTTACCCGACGACGAAAGGCAGTGCACGCACGCCAGATTGCAGGCGTAGGTCAACTCCCACGTCAGGCAGATGGGCGCATCCAGCCCGCTCTCGAACTGCTCGATGAGCCGCGGCACTCTGGCCAGTCCGGCGGTCATGGGGCCTCCTGAGGAACCAACATCGACGAATCGGCCAACACGCCCAGCGCCTGCAGGTACGGCGCCTCACCCGAGTCGTCCACGCCCGCCGCGCGGCAGGCGGAGCGCACGTCGGGATGGTCGGCCAGGGACCGCACCACCGTCAGGATGGTGCGGTTCTTCAGAAACGACAGCTTGCGGGTGCCGAAGTGATAGAGCAGCGCCCCGAACGGTTCGGGTCGAACCGCCACCTGCGGGTGCAGCCGCCAGCCGCGGTCGGGGTCGAACACGCGGTCAGTAGACCCCGCACATGCCGTCGATGGACACCTCTTCGACCAGCGTCTCGGCGACGAGCTGGGTCTCGGTCTCGGTCTCGTGGTCCATGGGTCTTTGCCTTTCGCCGGGTCTTGACAACGATGGGACTTGGGTCACAAGCTTCGTCAGAATATGGCATCGAGTGCCGAAATGGAAGGGCGGGGTCTCATGGGGCCGCAGCCGCGGGTGGGCCGTCGCCGCTCGACCACGCCCCACCACATCACCGACGTCGCCATCGAGCTGTTCAGCGCCCGCGGTTTCGCCGACGTCAGCGTCGACGACGTCGCGCACGCCGCCGGCATCTCGAGGCGGACCCTGTTCCGCTACTACGCCTCCAAGAACGCCATCCCGTGGGGCGACTTCGACACCCACCTCGCGCACCTGAGCGACCTGTTCGACGACGTCGATCCGCGGGTGCCGTTGGGTCAGGCGTTGCGCGATGCACTGTTGGCGTTCAACACCTTTGACGAGTCCGAGACCGCGCGACACCGCCAGCGCATGCGGGTGATACTGCAAACGGCCGAGCTGCAGGCCTACTCGATGACCATGTACGCCGGCTGGCGCGAGGTGATCGCCGGTTTCGTGGCCCGCCGATCGGACCGCAAGACGACCGACCTGCTGCCCCGGACAGTCGCCTGGACCATGCTGGGGGTGGCGCTGTCGGCCTACGAGCACTGGCTCGGCGACGAGTCCGTGCCGCTGCCGACCGCGCTGGGCCAGGCGTTCGACGTGGTGGCCACCGGGTTGCACGGGCTGGATCGATGACCGCCGACCACCTGCTGCACACCCTGCGCGCGCAGGGGCGGTTCTGCGCGGGCTCCGGCTCGCCGATGTACGGCGAGCTTTTCGAGCTGGTGGCCCGCGACGTCGCCGCCGGCGGGGTCTTCGCGGCCGTCTTGTCCGGGCACGAGGACGCCCCCTCCCGCCTCGCGGTGCCGCTGCGGCTGCTCGGCGGCCTGCACCGGTTGGTGCTCGACGGCCGGGCTGAGCAGCTGCGCCGGTGGTATCCCAGCACGGGCGGCAGCTGGGACGCCGAACGGGCGTGGCCCGAGATCGTGGACGTCGTGGCCGGCCACACCGAAACGCTGCGGGCGGCGTTGCGGCAACCGCCCCAGACCAACGAGGTGGGGCGCTCCGCGGCACTCATCGGCGCCCTGTTGCGCATCAACGGTGAATCAGACCTGCCGATAAGGCTTTTCGAGATCGGCACCAGCGCGGGACTCAACCTGCGCGCGGACCGCTACCGGTACCGCTTCGCCGGAGGAGAGTGGGGACCCAGCGATTCGCCGGTGACCATCACCGACGCGTGGCGCGGCGCTCTGCCGCCCGGCGGCGGGCTGCGCATCGTCGAGCGGCACGGCTACGACATCGCACCCGTCGACGTCACCGCAGCCGACGGCGAGCTCACCGTGTTGAGCTACGTCTGGCCCGACCAGACGGCCCGGCTCGAACGGCTGCGCGGCGCCATCGAGGTCGCCCGGCAGGTGCCGGCACGGCTGGCGCGCCAGACCGCGGCCGACGCGGTCGCCGGCCTGGCGCCTGCCGAGGGCGCGCTGACGGTGCTGTGGCACTCGATCACCTGGCAGTACCTGTCCGAGGAGGAGCGCGAGACGGTGCGCGCCCGGGTCCGCGCGGTGGGCGCACAGGCGGACGCGCGGTCGCCGTTCGTGCACCTCACGCTGGAGCCGGCGCGCGGCGGCCCCGACTCACCGATCCGGTTCCTGGTGCGGGCGCGCCGGTGGCCCGGGGGCGAGCTGGAGGTTCTCGGCGAATGCCACCCGCACGGTCCGCCGGTGCACTGGCGGTAGCCGGTCAGCCCAGCACGTCGGAAATGGGTGCGCCGGCTGCGATCTTGCCGCGGACCTTCATGACCTTGCCCGGCATCCCGCCACCGACGACGCCGACCAACACCCCGTCGCGCTCGTAGTAGGCCAGGAACTTGCGGCCGTCGTCCTCGACGAGGTGGACGGTGTCGGTGGCCTCCGGTTCTCCCAGGCACTGGATCTTCACGTCGTACTGGTCGCTCCAGAAGTACGGGACGACGACCGCGGCCGACGACACGTCCTGGCCCAGCATCGCGGGCACCACGACGCGGGTCTGGTCGGCGACATTGCTCCAATGTTCCACGCGCGCTTGATGTCCCGTCGCATCGCGCCAGGAGGCGACGTCACCGAGCGCCCACACGTTGGGCGCGCTGGTCCGTCCGGCCTGGTCGCAGAGCACGCCGTTGTCCACCTCGACGCCGCTGCCCTCGAGCCAGCCGGTCGCCGGGTGCGACCCGATGCCGATCACCACCAGGTCGGCCGCCAGCTCGGAGCCGTCGGACAGCACCACGGTGTCCACCCGGCCGTCGCCGCGCACGTCGGCCACCCCGACGCCGAGGCGGACGTCGACCCCTTCCTCGCGGTGCAGCCGCGCGACCAGCCCACCGATCTGCTCGCCGAGCACCGACGCCAGGGGCGTCGGCTGGGGCTCGACCAGCACCACGTCCACCCCGAGGCTGCGCAGGCTGGCCGCCACCTCGCAGCCGATGAAGCCGGCGCCGACGATCACGGCGCGCCGCGCGGCGGACGCGTGTTCGCGCAGCGCCAGGCTCTCGTCGAACGTGCGCAGCATCCGGATGCCCTCCAGATCAGGCAGCGTCGGGATGCGCCGCGGCACCAGGCCGGTCGCGATGACGAGTTCGTCGTAGCCGATCACGGACCCGTCGGCCAGCGTCACCGTCTGCGCCGCGGTGTCCAGGCCGGTGGCCGCGGCGCCGAGCCGCAGGGTGATGTCGTTCTCGTCGTACCACTCGCGGGGTTTGAGGGCCACGTCGTCGACTTCTTTGCGCAGCACCTCTTTTGACAGCGGCGGGCGATCGTAGGGCAGGTGCACCTCGTCGCTGACGATCGTGACGCGGCCCGCGTAACCCGACCGGCGAAGCTGCTCGGCGGTCCGGGCGGCGGCCAGACCGCCACCGACGATCACGATTCCTTTGCTAGCGGTCACGTGGAGTTCATACCACGCTGGCCGGTCAGTACTTCAAGGCGCCCTTGTCCACGGGCACCTGCGTGCCGGTGAGGGTGCCCGCGCCGTCGCCAGCTAGCCACGCCACAACATCGGCCACCTCATCGGGGGTCATGAAGCCGTTGGGCTGCAAGGGCATCGGGGGAAAGCTGTGCACGAAGCTGGGATGGCGGGCAAATATCTCCATCATCGCCTCCGGCTCGATCATCGGGGTGTCGACCGAATACGGATGGATGGAGTTGACGCGGATGTTGTATTCGCCGAGCTCGATGGCCAGCGTGTTGGTCAGCGCGGTGAGACCGTGTTTGCTGGCCGAGTAATGCCCGTTGCCGGGCGTGGCTTTCAGCCCCGCCGACGAGCTGACCACCACGATCGACCCCCCGTTGCCGGCCTCGATCATCGCGGGCACGGTGGCCCGCAGGGTGCGCCAGGTGCCGGTCAGGTTGACCCCGATCACCGTGTCCCACTGCTCGTCGGTGAGCTCCCAAACCCGGCCCCAGCTCAGGACTCCGGCGTTGGCCACCACGATGTCGAGCCGGCCGAATTGTTCGACGCCGTCGGCCACGAGCTGGCGCAGGGCGGCGTCGTCCCGGATGTCCACTTCGCGCGCCAACACCTTGCGCCCCTCGGCTTCCACCAGGCGGACCGTCTCGGCGAGGTCCTCCGGCGTGGCGGGCGTGTAGGTGAGGCACTTCGACGCCGGCGCACAGATGTCGAGCGCGATGATGTCGGCACCCTCGCGGGCCAGCCGCACCGCGTGCGAACGGCCCTGGGCGCGGGCGGCGCCGGTGATGAACGCGACCCGCCCCTGCAGTGATCCAGTCACGGAGTCAGGCTAGCAGCGGAACTGAAACCTGTTCTAACTCGGCCGGCGATCAGATTTCGGAGATGATCTGGGCCCGCCGGCTGCTGTACTCCTGGTCGGTCAGCGCGCCGCTGGCGCGCAGCGTCTCGAGTTCCTGCAGCCGTTGAGCGATCGATGGTTGCGGGGGCGTGACCACCGGTGCGGGCCCGCCGGCAGTCGCCGGTTGGGGGGCCGGCTGGGCGGCCGGCGCCTGTTGTTCGGCCGCCCGGCGCACCACCGCCTGAATCTGCTGGCGCAGCACCGGATTCGACCGGATGTCCACCATCCGGTTCAGCGGGACGTTGTTGGCCTTGAGGATCTGCAGGATCTCCATCAACGGGCCGGCCTGCCCGCTCAGGTCGTAGGTCTGGTTGTCTTCGGACACCGTGAACTGGGCGGGCACCAGGCCGTTGACCAAAGCGCTTCGCTCCCAGTCGATTAGGTATTCATTGGTGGTGGGATTGACCAGCACCACCAATTTGCGTGCGTTGAGGTTGCCCAGCCGGGTCACGCTGGCGATCACCCGGTCCTCGCTGTCGAACGGTAGGAACCCGGGCCCGGCGATGTGCAGGTGCACCTTGACCACCTGCTGGTTGTTGATCCACGTCCCGGTCTCGGTGACGCCGGTGATCTGGGCGAGGGCCAGCACCCCGCTTTGTTCGAGCGCCGCGGTCTTGGCCGAGGACTTCGCGCCGTAGTTGGCCAGTGCGAGCGCGATCAGCACGTCGGCCACGGTGACGAGGAGACCGACATAGAACATCCACTGCAACAGGCTGCCGAGCCCGAGGGTGAAATAGACGATCAGGAAAATCGGCCCGACCAGGCCGCCGCACAGTAAAACCACCAACTGTGCCTTCAGGTAGCGCGCCAACACGAGTGTCTCCTTACACTGGCCGAATTTCCGTGTCAGATTAGCTGTCGCGGTCTCAGCACGACTCGCATACGCGCGAACGGCCGGAGTGTCAGTCCACCCTGGGTATCAGCGGCGGCGCGGGACGCGCCGACGACCCCGCCGAAGTCCCCGGGGTGGGCGAATGGGCCGACACCATTTTCACCGGTGTGCCGGTCGATACCGGCATCGCCGGGGCCGCGGCGGCCTGCGGTGTCTCAACCTGGGCGGGCGTCGAGACGAGCGGGTTGACCGTCGTCGGAGGGGTCGCTACCGGCTGCGAGGCGGCCGGGGCGTAGGCGGGCGTCACCATATTCACCGGCGTCGCGGGCGTGGCGGCCGGGGCCAGCCCGGCCGGCCCCGCGGCGCCGGCGACCACCGTCGGGCCGGCCGCTGCCGGATTGCCCGCGATCGCCGAAGCCGGCGCGATCGCCGACATCAGGGGGGCCGCCGGTACGCCCGGCGCCGAACCGCCCGCGGCCGCCGCCGCCGGCAGCTGCGCGGCCATCGACGCGGGTGCCCCCGCGGCCTGCAACGGCGTGGTGTTAGCGGCCTCGGTGGCCAGGTATTGCGCCGCGCCGCCATTCATCAGTTGCACGAACTGGTTGTGAAACGCCGCGGCCTGCGCGCTGAGCGCCTGATATACCTGAGAGTGCGCGCCGAACAGCGCCGCGATGCCCGCGGACACCTCGTCGGCGCCCGGGGCCAGCACGGTCGACGTCGGGCCCATCGCCATCGAGTTCGCCGACGTGATCGTCCAGCCGATCCTGGCTAGATCCGACGCCGCTGCCTCCACGTATTCAGGCGTCGCGAATACGAAGGACATCCGAACCTCCCGGTCATCTTCCGCCCCCGACTCCCTTACCGAGGAATCGTAGCGGAGCCGGCCGCGTTCGGCCCGGTAAAACGCATAAAGCCCGGATTGCCGCAATCGGCAATCCGGGCTTTAGCGCGGACGGACTACTTGATGATCTTGACGACCCGGCCGGCGCCGACGGTGCGGCCACCCTCGCGGATCGCGAACCGCAGACCCTCGTCCATGGCGACGGGCTGGATCAGCTTGACCGAGATGTTGGTGTTGTCACCGGGCATCACCATCTCGGTGCCTTCCGGCAGTGTCACCACACCGGTCACGTCGGTGGTGCGGAAGTAGAACTGCGGACGGTAGTTGTTGAAGAACGGCGTGTGCCGGCCGCCCTCATCCTTGGACAGGATGTAGACCGAGCCCTCGAACTCGGTGTGCGGCGTGGTGGTGCCGGGCTTCGTGACGACCTGACCGCGCTCGACGTCCTCGCGCTTGATACCGCGCAGCAGCAGACCGACGTTGTCACCGGCCTGCCCCTGGTCGAGCAGCTTGCGGAACATCTCCACACCGGTGACCGTGGTCTTGGTGCTGGTCGGCCGGATGCCGACGATCTCGACTTCCTCGTTCACGTTGATCACGCCGCGCTCGACACGACCGGTGACCACAGTGCCACGACCGGTGATCGTGAACACGTCCTCCACCGGCATCAGGAACGGCTTCTCGGTCTCGCGGACCGGGTCCGGGATCGACTCGTCGACCGCGTCCATCAGCTGCTCGACGGACTCGACCCACTTCGCGTCGCCCTCGAGCGCCTTGAGCGCCGACACCCGAACGACCGGGGCGTCCTCGTCGAACTCCTGGGCGGCCAGCAACTCGCGGACCTCCATCTCGACGAGCTCCAGCAGCTCCTCGTCGTCGACCATGTCGGCCTTGTTCAGCGCCACCAGGATGTAGGGCACGCCCACCTGACGCGCCAGCAGCACGTGCTCGCGGGTCTGCGGCATCGGGCCGTCGGTGGCGGCGACCACCAGGATCGCGCCGTCCATCTGGGCGGCGCCGGTGATCATGTTCTTGATGTAGTCGGCGTGGCCGGGGGCGTCGACGTGGGCGTAGTGCCGCTTGTCGGTCTGGTACTCCACGTGGGAGATGTTGATGGTGATACCGCGCTGACGCTCCTCGGGCGCGTTGTCGATCTGGTCGAACGCGCGGGACTCGTTCAAGTCCGGGTACTTGTCGTGCAGAACCTTGGTGATAGCCGCGGTCAGCGTCGTCTTGCCGTGGTCAACGTGACCGATGGTCCCAATGTTGACGTGCGGCTTCGTCCGCTCGAACTTCGCCTTCGCCACTTCGTTGTCCTCCTGGACTTGTTGGTGCTTGTTAAAGCAGTGTTGGTGTTTTCAGTTGTGCCGCGCCCAAGGCTTTGCAATGACCCGGCAAGATTACTCCGAGCAGATGTTTACTGACCCGTCGCCTTCGCGATGATCTCCTTCGACACGTTCGCCGGCACTTCGGCGTAGGAGTCGAACACCATGGAGTAGTTCGCCCGGCCTTGGGTCTTGGACCTCAGGTCGCCGACGTAGCCGAACATCTCCGACAGCGGCACGTGCGCCCTGACGACGCGTGCACCGCTTCGCTCCTCCATGGCCTGGATCTGGCCACGGCGAGAGTTCAGGTCGCCGATCACGTCGCCCATGTAGTCCTCGGGCGTGGTGACCTCGACGGCCATGATGGGTTCCAGGATCACCGGCTGTGCTTGCGCGGCAGCCTTTTTCAGCACCTGCGAACCGGCGATCTTGAACGCCATCTCCGAGGAGTCGACCTCGTGGAAGGCGCCGTCGAGCAGCGTGACCTTGAGGTTCACCAGCGGGTAACCGGCCAGCACGCCGTACTGCATCGCGTCCTGCGCGCCCGCGTCCACCGACGGGATGTACTCCCGGGGGATGCGGCCACCGGTGACCTTGTTCTCGAACTCGTAGGTGGCGCCGTCCTCGCCGGTGAACGGCTCGAGGTTGATGATCACCTTCGCGAACTGGCCGGAGCCACCCGTCTGCTTCTTGTGGGTGAACTCGACGTTGTTCGCGGCCCGCTTGATGGTCTCCTTGTAGGCCACCTGTGGCTTACCGACGTTGGCCTCGACCTTGAATTCGCGGCGCATGCGGTCCACCAGGATGTCCAGGTGCAGCTCGCCCATCCCGCCGATCACGGTCTGGCCGGTCTCCTGGTCCAGGTGCACCTTGAACGTCGGGTCCTCTTCGGCGAGCTTCTGGATCGAGAGGCTCAGCTTCTCCTGGTCGCTCTTGGTCTTGGGCTCGATGGCCACCTCGATGACCGGGTCCGGGAAGGTCATCGACTCCAGTACGACCTGGTCGTTCGGGTCGCTCAGGGTGTCGCCGGTGGTGGTGTCCTTCAGGCCGATCACCGCGTAGATGTGACCCGCCGACGCGGTCTCCACCGGGTTCTCCTTGTTGGAGTGCATCTGGAACAGCTTGCCCAGCCGCTCCTTCTTGCCCTTGGTGGAGTTGATGACCTGGCTGCCGGAGTCGACCTTGCCCGAGTACACCCGGACGTAGGTGAGCTTGCCGAAGAACGGGTGCGTGGCGACCTTGAACGCCAGCGCCGAGAACGGCTCGTCGGTGGACGGCTTGCGGATGACCTCGACGTCCTCCTTGCCGGGCGCGTGGCCGACGGCCGGCGGCACGTCCAGCGGCGAGGGCAGGTAGTCGATGACCGCATCCAGCATCGGCTGCACGCCCTTGTTCTTGAACGCGCTGCCGCACAGCACCGGGTAGGCCTCCGAGCTGATGGTCAGCTTGCGGAGTGCGCCCTTGATCTCCTCGACGGTGAGTTCCTCGCCGCCCAGGTACTTCTCCAGCAGCGACTCGTCGGTCTCGGCGACGGCCTCGAGCAGCTTGGTGCGGTACTCGTCGGCCTTCTCCCGCAGGTCGGCGGGGATGTCGACGACGTCGTACTTCTCACCGAGCTTGGCCTCCGCGCTCCACACCTTGGCCTTCATCTCGACCAGGTCGACGACGCCCTCGAAGTCGCCTTCGGAGCCGACCGGCAGCTGGATCGGGATGACGTTGGCGCCCAGGCGCTCTTCCATCGTGCGCACCGAGAAGTAGAAGTCGGCGCCGATCTTGTCCATCTTGTTGACGAAGCAGATCCGCGGGACGTCGTACTTGTCGGCCTGGCGCCACACCTGCTCGGACTGCGGCTCGACACCCTCCTTGCCGTCGAAGACGGCCACGGCACCGTCGAGCACGCGCAGGCTGCGCTCCACCTCGACGGTGAAGTCGACGTGCCCGGGGGTGTCGATGATGTTGATCTGGTTGTCGTTCCAGAAGCAGGTGGTGGCGGCGGAGGTGATGGTGATTCCGCGCTCCTGCTCCTGCTCCATCCAGTCCATGGTGGCGGCGCCATCGTGGACCTCACCGATCTTGTAGCTGATACCGGTGTAGTAGAGGATGCGCTCCGTCGTCGTCGTCTTGCCGGCGTCGATGTGCGCCATGATGCCGATGTTGCGGACCTTGGTCAGGTCGGTCAGCACGTCCTTCTGTGCCACAGAAGTCTTCCCACTCTTTCGATTGCTTGGTTGCTGTCTTGGTTGCGCCCGGCCACTCTGCCAGTTCGGCGCCGGACGCCGCCTTTACCAGCGATAGTGCGCGAAGGCGCGGTTGGCCTCGGCCATCTTGTGGGTGTCCTCACGCCGCTTGACGGAGGCTCCCAGGCCGTTGCTGGCGTCCAGGATCTCGTTCGCCAGCCGCTCGACCATCGTCTTCTCCCGGCGCTGCCGCGAGAAGCTGACAAGCCAGCGCAGCGCCAGCGTGGTGGACCGGTCCGGACGGACCTCGACCGGCACCTGGTAGGTCGCACCGCCGACGCGGCGGCTGCGCACCTCCAGCGCGGGCTTGACGTTGTCGAGGGCGCGCTTGAGCGTGATCACAGGATCGGTGCCCGTCTTGTCCCGGGCATTCTCGAGCGCTCCATAAACAATGCGCTCGGCCAGCGATTTCTTCCCCTGCAGGAGGACTTTGTTCACCAGCTGGGTGACCAGCTGCGACCCGTAGACCGGGTCGTTGACCAACGGACGCTTCGGCGCGGGCCCCTTGCGCGGCATCAGCTCTTCTCCTTCTTGGCGCCATAACGGCTGCGAGCCTGCTTGCGGTTCTTGACCCCCTGGGTGTCGAGCGAACCGCGAATGATCTTGTACCGCACACCGGGCAGGTCCTTGACTCGGCCACCACGGACCAGCACCATCGAGTGCTCCTGCAGGTTGTGGCCCTCACCCGGGATGTAGGCGGTGACCTCGACCTGGCTGGTCAGCTTGACGCGCGCGACCTTCCGAAGCGCCGAGTTCGGCTTCTTCGGAGTGGTGGTGTACACGCGAGTGCATACGCCACGGCGCTGCGGGCTGCCCTTCAGGGCCGCGGTCTTGACCTTGGCGATCTTGTCGCGGCGACCCTTGCGGACCAGCTGCTGAATCGTTGGCATCTACCGGCTTTCTGTGTTCGTGTTCGGTGCCTGTCGGCTGTTCTCAAGTCTTCGTACTGCAGTTTTGCCCTGCCGCAC
This sequence comes from Mycobacterium sp. E2497, assembly GCF_001668695.1. Taxonomy (NCBI): domain Bacteria; kingdom Bacillati; phylum Actinomycetota; class Actinomycetes; order Mycobacteriales; family Mycobacteriaceae; genus Mycobacterium; species Mycobacterium sp. E2497. The sequence continues at coordinate 33,907 of NZ_LZKD01000028.1, read as the reverse complement.
TACCCCGCGGCCGGGTGTGTCGCACGCGCTGCGCACCGGAGAAGATCCGATGCATCGTGGACATGCGAATTTGCCCGGCATCCACTTCCTTACGGTTAGGCGCCGTAAGCCGCCAGGCACGAGCCTCCACAATACCCGCCGCCGGTCTCGCAGGTCAAAGCGGCGGTTCGTGGCGATCGCAAGCGCGGCCGTGGTGGTCGCAAGCGCGGCCGTGGTGGTCGCAAGCGCGGCGAAGCCGGGCGCAGCGGGCCGCCACAGTCGATGCGAGCCGGGCGCAGCGGGCCGCCACCATCGGACCTAACCTCTTGCGGGGTTGTGCGCGACGCGCCGCTCCATGCCCGCCGCCAGCCGCAGCACCATGTCCGAGAACAGCGCGTCGGTGTCGATGTCGTCCATCACACCGGTCATCTCCAGCAGCACGAAGCCGTGCAGCGCGGACCAGAACTCCAGCGAAGCGTGGAAGGCCTCCTCGCCGTCGAGACCGTAGGAGGACAGCACCGAGATCACCGGCGCGGCCGCGCCCCTGGTCACCGCCGTGTACTCGGGATCCTCACCGCCGAACGGCATCCGGGTGAACGCCGAGTACCGGCCGGGGTGGTGATGGGCGTAGCTGCGGTAGGCGCCCGCCATGACCAGCACGGCGTCGTCGCGGGCGCGACCCTCGCCGACCCTGTTCAGCATCGTGATGATGTCGTCGATGACGCGGATCCGCACCGCGCGGCGCAGGTCCTGCAGGCTGTCCACGTGGTTGTACAGCGACGGCCCCTTGGTGCCGAGTTGCGTCGCCAGCGCGTTGATGGTGAGGGCGTCCCAGCCCTCCCGGTCCAGGAAGGTGAGCGCGCCGTCGATGATGCCTTCGCGGCTCAGCTTGGCAGGGCGCGAGCCCGTTCTCCCCCCGCGCGGACGCCCGGCCCCGGACGTTTCCGGCTGAGCTGCCATGGCGGGGCCCTTCGCTTGCGTTCATCGGGGTGCTTAACTAATGACTCTAGTTGACGCCGGGCGCGAAACTGTTTCAGCCATGGCCGGATGGACGTAATCTCATCGAGCAGATCCACCCGTGACAAAGGGGGCCCGCAGTGAACTGGACAACCGCCGCCGGGTCGTTGGCAACCTGCATCATCACCGTCGCCGCAATCCCCGCCCCCGCCGCGCACGCCAAGAACGGCGACACCCACGTCATCGGGGAGGGCATCGAGCAGACGCTGGACTGCAATGACGCCACCCTGCTGGTCAACGGCACCCGCAACAACGTGACGGCGCTGGGCAACTGCTACGCGGTGACGGTGATGGGCTCGTCCAACACCGTCGTCGCCGACTCGGTCTCGCACGACATCACCGTCTACGGCTACGACCAGACGGTGTTCTACCACGGCGGCTCGCCGTTCCTCTGGGACCGCGGCCGCGAGCTCGGGATGACCAACCGGCTTCAGCAGGTACCCGGCTGAGCCCGACACCGCACCACCATTCGACCGAGGGGAATCGAGGAACATTGTCTGCCCACGTCTTTGACCGCCCCTCGGGGCTGACCGCGTTCGCCATCGCCCCGGCCGTCGCGGCGGTATTGCTGGCCGGCTGCAGTTCGACGGCCAACCCGCCCACGAGTTCCACCACGACGACGAAGAGCAGTACGACGACAACGAGCGCCGGGGCGGCGCCGACGACGGGGTCGAGCGGGGCGAGCACCACCGCGTCGGTGGAGATCGGCAACACGCTCAACTACGGGTCGATGGGCACCACCACGACGCTCGACTGCGCCAGCGGCAAGTCGCTGAACGTGGGCGGTTCGGACAACACGCTGACCGTCACCGGAGACTGCACGACGGTGACCGTCGGCGGCACGAACAACAAGATCACCCTGGACAAGGTCGACACCCGCATCAGCGTGGTGGGGCTGAACAACACCATCACCTACAAAGACGGTGAGCCCAAGGTCGACAACCTGGGCTCCGGCAACACCATCACCAAGGGCAGCTGAGCGGTAGTCGTTCGCCGGCATCGGTTTTCGCCGGGGTGCTGCGGGAGTATCCGGGGCATATGATCGTCCCAGCAGAACGGACTCCAGCCATGTTCCCCAGTACCACCAACCGCACCGGCGCGCTGGTTACGGCCTTCGTGGTACTGACCGGCGCCGTGACGCTTCCCGCGGCGGCGGCCGACCCCAATCCCGACGACCAGTTTGTGGCGCTGCTCGACCAGAAGGGCATCCCTGCTCTCGAGAACGTGCCGAGCCTCATCGCCACGGCCCATCGGATTTGCCGCCAACTCGATGGCGGAATGCCGGCCAGCGGCGTGGTCGATGACATGAAGCAACGGGCGTTCAATGCCAACTCGGCCGGCGGCCCATACCCTCCCGACCGCGTCATGCGCACCGTCGCCCGATTCATCTCCGCCTCGGTCGAGGCCTACTGTCCGAACAATCAACCGAAGATTGCTTCCCTGCAGTCCATGGCGAATCCCTTGCCCGGCTCGAGCGAACCGCCGCAGGGGAGCGATGCGGGCGCGCACACCGCCGCATTCCACCCGATCGGCCTGGTGTCGGGACCGTTCCCGTCGGGAGAAACCGGCCAGCCGGACCCACCGCAGCTTCCGCCACCGCCGCCGCCGACGGCCCAGATCATGACGCCACCCCGGCCCGCCACGACCCCGTCTCCACCGCAGCAACCGCTGCCGGCCCAGCAGGCGCCACCGGGACCGCAACAGGAGCCCGGTGCCCCCCAGCCGGGGATCCCTCCCGGCGGTGGTGGCGCCGGTCCGGAGCCGCCCCCCATGCCGCCCGGCAGGGTGCGGCTCGCGCCGTAACGTCGGGAGCGGACGGGTTGCCTAACCGGCGGGCGCGCCGTGCCGGCCGGCACCCGCGGCGAACCGCCCCGCACCCTCGTTGGCCTCGGCGGCGACGCGGGAGATGCTGGCGAATTCGAAGTCGATCGCCTCGGATTCCGTTGCGCCCCACTGGTGTAGCGCCGAGAGCCGGTCCGATCGCAGGCACTGCTGCGGCAGCGCGGCCAGCTGCGCGGCCAGCTCCTCGGCCGCCTGCCGCGCCCGGCCGGTGGGCACCACGCGGTTGGCCAACCCCATCGCGAGCGCTTCGTCGGCCTTGACACCGCGGCCGGTGAGGATCATGTCCATCGCGCGGCTGTGCCCGATCAACCGCGGCAACCGCACGGTGCCGCCGTCGATCAGCGGCACCCCCCACCGCCGGCAGAACACCCCGAACACCGCATCCTCCTCGGCCACCCGCAGGTCGCACCAGATGGCCAGCTCCAGGCCCCCGGCGACGGCGTAGCCGCTCACCGCGGCGATCACGGGTTTGGACAACACCATCCGGGTCGGCCCCATCGGGCCCGGGCCCGTCCGGTGCACGGCGTTGGCCTCGGGGGTGCTGAAGGCCTTCAAATCGGCTCCGGCGCAGAAGGTTCCACCGTCGCCCCACAACACCGCGACCGACGCGGTGTCGTCGCGGTCGAATTCGTCGAACGCCGCGTACAGCGCGGCCGCGGTGGGACCATTGACCGCGTTGCGCGCCGCCGGCCGGTTCAAGATGACCGTCGTCACCGGGCCGTTGCGCTCGATACGCACGGGATCGCTCATTGTGCCTCCGCAAATAGTGGTTCGCGCCGCTCGAGCAGCTCGGTGGCGAAGTCGTGGTACGCCGCACGCAGCCGGGCCCCGGGCCAGTCAACGGGCAGCAGTTCGTCGGGCAGGACCGGGTCGGTGAGCAGGTGTCGCACCGTGGCCGCCGCCACCACGAAACGGCCCGGAATGTCCGGCGCGGCGGCCATCTCGTCGAGCAACTCCTGACCGGCCCGCGCCCAGGCGGGCAGGTCCCACAGCTGGGCGGCCAGCCCCGTCGGGTCGTCGTCGCGGGCCCGCAGGACCCGGACCCGCGCGTCGATCTCGGGGTGAAGGTCGAGCTCCAGGTTGTCGGGGCGCATCCAGACACCTTCGCGCAACTCACCGAAACGCTCGCCGTGCAGAGTGTTCCGCAGCGCGGCCCGGGTACGCGCGTCGTTGCCCACGCTGGTCACGATGAGCGTGACCCACTCCCCGCGCCAGGGTCGGACCCGGGGGTCGATGGCGTCGTCCTGCCGCCGCTGGCGGGCCAGCAGGCGGTCCGAGAGCCGGTAGCCGTCGGCGGAGCGGATCAGGTCGCCGGCCCCGGCCATGCGCGTCAGCGCCACCCGCAGCGCGGTCTCCTTGATGCCGAAGTCGGAAGTGAGCCTGACCAATTCACTCGCGCTGGCGCACGCCGGGTGGGCCCCCAGCAGCACGCTGAGCACCACCGACCGGGCCGTCATGGTGGGCATGGCTATACCTGCGACGCCCGGCGGCCGTAGTCACCGAAGGGCTCGTCGCGATGCCGGACCGCGTCGCGGAAGCCGTGCTCGGTGGCGTCGGCGACGAAGGCGTGGCCTTCCGGCGTGTGCCGGGCGACCCCGTCGAACACGGTGCTGACCATCCTGCTGGTGGCCACGCCCTGTTGCAGCAGAGCCGAATTGAGCGCGAGCTTGACCATGATCAGCTGGTTGACGGGCACGGCGGCGATCCGTTCCACCAGCCGCTCGGTGCGCTCGTCGAGGTCGGCCGGGTCCGGCGCCTCGACCGCCAGACCCCATTCGGCGGCCTGGGCGCCGGTGATGCAGTCGCCGGTGAACAGCAGGCGCTTGGCGCGCTGGTCGCCGAGCCGGTGCGCCCACAACCCGGCCGCGGGGACGCCCCACACCCGCGTGGGCGGGTAGCCGATCTTGGCGTCGGCGGCGACCACCTCCTGGTCGGCGTGCAGCGCGATGTCGGTGCCGCCGGCCACGCAGTAGCCGTGGATCTTGACCACCGTCGGTTTGTCGGCGTGCATCAGGCTGGAGAAACCGCGTACGAACCGGCTCATCATCTGGTAGTCGATCATCGGATCCCAGGGCTGATTCGGTAAGTGGTTGACCGCCTGGGCTTTTCCGTCCAGGACGGTGCCCCGATAGGCACCCGTACCGCCGGCCGAACCGGTGCGGTCGGCGTAGGCGGACAGGTCGAAGCCCGCACAGAACCCCTCGCCGCGGCCCGAGACCAGGATCACGTGCACATCGGGGTCCAGGTCGGCGCGCTCCACCAGCGCCGAGAGCTCCAGCGGGGTGTCCGCGACGATCGCGTTGCCCTTCTCCGGTCGGTTGAAGGTGATCCGGGCAACCCGATCGGTGACCTCATAGGTCATCGTCTTCAGGTTGTCGAAGTCGACCGGCCTGATCGCGTGGGTCATCTTGCGGCTCAGCCCTTGACCAGCGCCCGCTCGAGGATCGGGGCCAGATCCAGGCCGACGGGCATGGTCCCGTAGGCGCCGCCCCACTGCCCGTCGAGCCGGGTGGTCAAGAAGGCCTCGGCGACGGCAGGGTGGCCGTGGCGCACCAAGAGCGATCCCTGCAGCGCCAGGCAGATGTCCTCGGCGACCTTGCGGGCCCGCAGCGCGATGGTGTCCAGGTCGGTCAGGTCGCGGCGCAGGCGTTCGACGTGCGCGCCCAGTCGCGGGTCGGCGCCCGCGCCTTCGGCCAGCTCGTCGAACAGCACCTCGACGCATTCGGGCCGAGTTGCCATGGCGCGCAACGTGTCCAGCGCGCTGACGTTGCCCGAGCCCTCCCAGATGCCCATCAGCGGCGCCTCACGGAACAGCCGCGGCATGCCCGAGTCCTCGACGTAGCCGTTGCCGCCCAGGCATTCCAGCGCCTCGGCGGCGTGCGGGGTGGCCCGCTTGCACACCCAGTACTTGCTGGCGGCCAAACCGATGCGGCGCAACAGGGCCTCCCGGTCGTCGCCGCGCAGCGCCCTGTCGGTGGCGCCGGCCATCCGCATCGCGACGATGGTGGCGGCCTCGGCCTCGACGGCCAGGTCCGCCAGCACGTTGCGCATCAGCGGCTGGTCGATCAGGTAGGCGCCGAACGCCTTTCGGTGCTGGGCGTGGTGGATGGCCCGGGTCAGTCCGGTGCGCATGCTGGTGGCGCTGCCCAGGGTGCAGTCCAGCCGGGTGAGGTTGACCATCTCGATGATGGTGGGCACGCCGCGGCCCTCCTCGCCCACCAGCCACGCGACGGCGCCGTCGTATTCGACTTCACTGGACGCGTTGGCGTGGTTGCCGAGCTTGTCCTTGAGCCGCTGCAGGAACATCCGGTTGCGGGTGCCGTCGGGCAGTATCCGCGGCAGCAGGAAGCAGGACAGTCCACCCGGCGCTTGGGCGAGGACCAGGAAGATGTCGCACATCGGCGCCGAGGTGAACCACTTGTGTCCGGTCAGGCGGTAGCTGCCGTCCCCGTTCGGGGTCGCCTGCGTGGTGCCGGCGCGCACGTCGGACCCGCCCTGCTTCTCGGTCATCGACATGCCGGCGGTGATACCGCGCTTGGTGGTGGCGAGCTTGAGTTCGGGATCGTATTCGCGGCTGGTGAGCAGGGGCTCGTAGACCGCCGCCAGTTCGGGCTGGTAGCGCAGCGCGGGGACGACGGCGTAGGTCATCGAGATCGGGCAGGTGTGGCCGGGCTCGACGTTCCAGACCGACATCTTCGCGGCGCGCACCACATGCGCGCCCGGGCGGTCGTCCGCCCACGGGGCGGCGTGAATGCCGTTGGCGATCGCCGTGCGCATCAACTCGTGGTAGGCCGGGTCGTACTCGACCTCGTCGATGCGGTGGCCGTACTTGTCGTGCGTGTGCAGGATCGGCCGGTTGCGGTCGGCGAGTTCACCCCACCGCAGGGCCTCGCGGCCGCCCGCGATCGCGCCGACCTCGTTCACCTCTTCCACGCCCCACTGCCCGCCCTCGCGGATCAGGGCCTCCACGAGCACCGCGGATGTCGCGGGGTTGTGGTTTTCCAGCGGGGGGACCTGGTTGGTGACGACATGCGTATCCGACATGCCCCTCATGTTACATTTTTCCGACAGTCGCACAAGACGTGTAATGCTGGTGCGTCAGCGGGCGTGCGCTCGGAAGAACGCCCACAGCGCCTGGCTGGCGAACGGCGGCCATTCGTGGCCGCCCTGGTCGATCGTGATCAGCGTGACGCCACGGTTGCCGGCGCATTCCGCCGTCGACGTGGTGACCGGACCGTCGGTCGTGCTGGCCGGGTTCGCACACCGGTCCACGTTGCGCCAGAACGCATTCACGCTGGGAACCGGCGGGCCGTTGATGACGCTGAAACCCTGCCCGCCACCGTAGGGCACCAACCGGTCCGCCGTGCCATGGATGTGCATGACCGATATCGGGCGCGGGTCCGGGCACCCGTTCAGTTGCGTGCCGGCCACCGGGCCGATGGCGGCGAAGATGTCGGTGGTGCACGCCAGCGTGTAGGACATGATGCCGCCGTTGCTCATTCCGGTGACGTAGACCCTGGCGGGATCCGTGCGGACGTTCTTGGCGACGTCGGCCACCGCCGCGGCGATGAAGGCGACGTCGTCGACGTTTTCCCGTCCGGGCCGGCCGCAGCACGATTCCCCGTCGACGTTCCAGGCCCGGTCGAGCCCGTCGGGGTAGGCGACGACGAACCTGCCCGCATCGGCCAGTTCGTCCCAGCCGTAATCCCTTTCGACCTGCCTGGCGCTACCGGAATAGCCGTGCAGCACGACGACAAGCGGCACCGAATCCGGTGTTGCCACCGGCTTGTAGAGCCGATAGCTGCGATCGTGTCCGCCGACCTCGAGGTGGTGCAAACTGGTGCCGGTCACGAAGCCCGACGGCAGTGTCGGCGCACAGCCCGCGACGAGCAAGACGACCCCGAGGAGGGTGGCGAGCCGACCGAGCACGGCCGTGACTCAGCCGCTTGTCTTTTCCCGCAGGAACGCGATGTCGTCCTTGCGGCCCTCGTCGGCGGTCTCGCAGATGACCGGCGCGTCGGCCGCCTTGACGACCGCGGCCAGCAGCTCGGGGTCGATCTGGCCGGTGCCGAAGTTCGCGTGCCGGTCGGCACCCGAGCCCGCCGCGTCCCTCGAGTCGTTGCAGTGCACCAGGTCGATGCGCCCGGTCAGCGCCTTGATCCGGTCCACCGCGTCGATCAATTGCTCACCCGCCGCCCACGCATGGCAGGTGTCCAGGCAGAACCCGATTCCCTTGTCGCCGATGTGATCCCAGAGCCTGCCGATGGTGTCGAAGTAGCGGGCCATCGCGTGGTCGCCGCCCGCGGTGTTCTCCAGGTACACCGGCACGTCGGTTTCCAGGTAGTCCAGCGCTTTGACCCACCGCTCGAAGCCGGCCTCCATGTCGTCGTCGTCGGCGTGGCCGCCGTGCACGATCACCGCCGTCGCGTCGATCTCCGCCGCGGCGTCGCAGGTGTCCTGCAGGATCTTGCGCGACGGGATCCGGATGCGGTTGTTCGCCGACGCCACGTTGATGAGGTAGGGCGCGTGGACATAGAGCGGCACGCTCGACGCCTTGAGCGCCTCGGCGTCTTCGCGGGGCTTCGGCTTCTTCCAGCTCTGCGGGTTGCCGAGGAAGAACTGCACGACGTCGGCGCCGTCCGCCTCCGCGGCGGCCAGCGGGTCGTCATTGCTGACGTGTGAACCGATGAGCACGCGGCCAGTGTAGTTGGAGTGCGGCCGTCATCGCCGCCAGAACAAGTGATGGGTGACCCCGCTGGCGCTGGGTACGACCTCGTGGTGGAACCGGTCCTCGAGCTCTTCCGGGGACTCCCAGAGGCGCGATCCAGCCCCGATCTCCACCTCCGCGACCGCGACGTGGAGAGCGTCGACGAGGCCAGCGTCGAGAAATTGGCGCACGGTGCTCGCGCCACCGCCGAGCCGGACGTCCTTGCCGAAGGCGGCCGCCTTCGCCTGATCCAGGACGCCCGCCGGATCGCCGGAGACGAAGTGGAACGTGGTGTCCGACAGTGTCAACGGCGCGCGGGCATGGTGCGTCATGACGAACACCGGGGTATGGAACGGTGGCTCGTCACCCCACCACCCCTGCCAATCCGGGTGGTTCTGCCAAGGGCCGCGGTATGGGCTGAACTTGTTGCGGCCCATGATCTCCGCGCCGATGTTGTTGGTGAAGTCGCGGGTGAAGTAGTCGTCGAGGCCGCGGCTTCCGCCGGGCTCGCTGCGGCCTACCCAACTCGCGGTCGCGCCGACCCACGCGAACATGGCGCCTTGGTCGGCGTCGCCGAATGGGCGTTCGAAGCACTGGTTGAGCCCGGCGCCGAACCCATCGCGCGACAACATGAAATTCTGGACTCTGAGCAGTTGGGCCACGCGGTCCTCCTGAGATCTTCGACGGTCGACAGGTAGACCCGGGCTGCTGGCCGAACTCATCGCCGTTGGCCGCTTGCGCTGACGAGCGAACAAGAAAAGAGCCCCCGCACTGGGCGGGGGCTCTTTTTCTTGTCGAACTAGCGTGCGGACTACCGCCGATTGTCCGACTCCTCAGCGGCGAGTTACCTCGCCGCATCGTCGTCGAACTAGGTCCAATTGTCCGACTCCTCAGCGGCGAGTCCCTCGCCGCATCGTCGTCGAACTACCGGTAGTCGGAGTAGCCGTAGTCGTCCAGCGGCACCGCGGCGCCGGTGGCCTGGCCGAAGTCCGGGCTGTAGTACTGATCCTCGTAGGACGGGATCGTGTACGCGGCGGCCCGGGCCTCCTCGGTCGGCTGCACCTGGATGTTGCGGTACCGGTTGATGCCGGTACCAGCCGGGATCAGCTTTCCGATGATCACGTTCTCTTTCAGACCGTTGAGCTTGTCGCTGCGGCAGTTGATCGCCGCATCGGTCAGGACTCGCGTGGTCTCCTGGAACGACGCCGCCGAGAGCCACGAATCGGTGGCCAGCGACGCCTTCGTGATACCCATCAGCACCGGACGGCCGGCGGCGGGCTCGCCGCCCTCGGCCACCACCCGACGGTTCTCCGCCTCGAACTCCGCACGGTCGATCAGCGAACCGGGCAGGAACTCCGTCGCGCCCGAGTCGATGATGGTGACGCGGCGCAGCATCTGGCGGACGATCACCTCGATGTGCTTGTCGTGGATCGACACACCCTGGGCGCGGTAGACCTCCTGGACCTCGCGGACCAGGTGGATCTGCACCTCGCGGGGGCCCTGCACGCGCAGCACCTCGTGCGGGTCGGCCGAGCCCTCCATCAGCTGCTGGCCCACCTCGACGTGGTCGCCGTCGGACAGCACCCGCTCGGAACCGTCCTCGTGCTTGAACACCCGCAGACGCTGCCGCTTGGAGAGCTTGTCGTACACGACCTCCTCGCTCCCGTCGTCGGGAATGATGGTGATCTTGTAGAAGCGCTCGCCCTCCTCCAGCTGCACCCGCCCGGTGAGGTCGGCGATCGGGGCCTTGCCGCGCGGGACGCGGGCCTCGAACAGCTCCTGCACGCGGGGCAGACCGCCGGTGATGTCCTCACCGACACCACCCTGGTGGAAGGTACGCATGGTCAGCTGCGTGCCGGGCTCACCGATGGACTGGGCCGCGACGATACCGACGGCCTCGCCGATGTCGACCAGCTTTCCGGTGGCCATGGACCGCCCGTAGCAGGTGGCGCACACGCCGGTGCCCGTCGTGCAGGTCAGCACCGAGCGCACCTTGACCTGGGTGATGCCCGCGGCCAGCAGCGCGTCGATCTCCGGGTCACCGAGGTCCTCGCCGCGTGCGACGACGACGTTCCCGGCCTCGTCGACCGCGTCGGCGCCCAAAGTCCGCGCGTACGCCGAGGTTTCGATGTACGGGTCGCGGATCAGGGTGCCGTCGGGCTGACGCTCGGCCAGCTCGACGAGGATGCCACGCTCGGTCTCGCAGTCGTGCTCGCGGACGATGACGTCCTGGCTCACGTCCACCAGACGACGGGTCAGGTAACCCGAGTCGGCGGTACGCAACGCGGTGTCCGCCAAGCCCTTTCGCGCGCCGTGGGTGTTGATGAAGTACTCCAGCACGGTCAGGCCCTCGCGGAACGATGACTTGACCGGGCGCGGGATGAACTCACCCTTCGGGTTGGTCACCAGGCCCTTCATGCCGGCCAGCGTTCGGGTCTGAGTGAAGTTACCCGTGGCACCCGAGTCGACGATCGTGATGATCGGGTTGTCGGCCGGGTAGTGCTCGCGGAGCGCCTGACCGACCTCGTCGGTGGCCTCCTTCCAGATCTCCACCAGTGCCTCGTTGCGCTCGTCGTGGTTCAAAGCGCCGCGCTGGAACTGCTTTTCGACCTTTTCCGCCCGCTCCTCGTAGTGGTCGAGGATCTCCTTCTTGCGCGGGGGGACCAGGACGTCGGCCATCGACACGGTGACACCGCTGCGGGTGGCCCAGTAGAAGCCGGCGTCCTTGAGCTTGTCGACGGTCTGCGCGACCACGATCATCGGGTAGCGCTCGGCCAGGTCGTTGATGATGGCGGCCTGCACCTTCTTGTGCATCTGCTTGTTCACGAACGGGTAGCCGTGCGGCAGCAACTCGTTGAACAGCACCCGGCCCAGGGTGGTGTCGGCCATCCAGGCATCGCCGGGCTGCCAGCCGTTGGCACCGAACAGCTCGGCCTCGATCTCGGCGGGCGGACGCAGCTGCGTCAGCCGCACCTTGATCTTGGCCCGCACCGACAGCACGCCGCGGTCGGCGGCCATGATCGCCTCGGCCGGCGAGGAGTACACGCCGACCTCCGGGGTGTCCTTGGCGGCGGGCGCGTACTCGCCCTTGTCGCCGGCGACCTCGGTGGTCAGGAAGTACAGCCCCGTCACCATGTCCAATCGCGGCATGGCCAGCGGACGCCCGGACGCGGGCGACAGGATGTTGTTGGAAGACAACATCAGGATGCGGGCCTCGGCCTGCGCCTCCGCGGAGAGCGGCAGGTGCACGGCCATCTGGTCACCGTCGAAGTCGGCGTTGAACGCCTCACACACCAGCGGGTGCAGCTGAATCGCCTTGCCCTCCACCAGCATCGGCTCGAAGGCCTGGATGCCCAGCCGGTGCAGGGTGGGTGCGCGGTTCAGCAGCACCGGGTGCTCGGCGATGACCTCTTCGAGGACGTCCCACACCTGGGCGCGCTGCCGCTCCACCATGCGCTTGGCGCTCTTGATGTTCTGCGCGTGGTTGAGGTCGACGAGCCGCTTCATCACGAAGGGCTTGAACAGCTCGAGCGCCATCAGCTTGGGCAGGCCGCACTGGTGCAGCTTGAGCTGCGGGCCGACCACGATGACCGAACGGCCCGAGTAGTCGACGCGCTTACCGAGCAGGTTCTGGCGGAACCGGCCCTGCTTGCCCTTGAGCAGATCCGACAGCGACTTCAGCGGACGGTTACCCGGCCCGGTGACCGGGCGGCCGCGGCGGCCGTTGTCGAACAGCGCGTCCACGGACTCCTGCAGCATCCGCTTCTCGTTGTTGACGATGATCTCGGGCGCACCGAGGTCGATCAGCCTCTTGAGGCGGTTGTTGCGGTTGATCACCCGGCGGTACAGGTCGTTCAGGTCGGAAGTGGCGAACCGGCCACCGTCGAGCTGCACCATCGGACGCAGTTCCGGCGGGATCACCGGGACGGCGTCGAGCACCATGCCCATCGGCGAGTTGCCCGACTGCTGGAAGGCGGCGACCACCTTCAACCGCTTCAGCGCGCGAAGCTTCTTCTGCCCCTTGCCGTTTCGGATGACGTCACGCAGCGAGTCGGCCTCGGCGTCGATGTCGAAGTTCTCGATGAGCTTCTGGATCGACTCCGCGCCCATGGCGCCGGTGAAGTACTCGCCATAGCGGTCGACGAGCTCGCGGTAGAGGTTCTCGTCGACGATCAGCTGCTTGGGGGCCAGCTTGGTGAAGGTGCTCCAGATGTCCTCCAGCCGGTCCAGCTCACGCTGGGCCCGGTCACGGAGCTGGCGCATCTCCCGCTCGCCGCCGTCGCGGACCTTGCGGCGGGCGTCGGCCTTGGCGCCCTCGGCCGCCATCTCGGCCAGATCGGCCTCCAGCTTCTGCGCGCGGGCCTCCAGATCGGCGTCGCGCTGGTCCTCGACGGCCTTGCGCTCCACCATCATCTCGGCCTCGAGCGTGGACAGCTCGTTGTGCCGCATCTCGTCGTCGACCGACGTGATGACGTACGCCGCGAAGTAGATGATCTTCTCGAGATCCTTCGGGGCCAGGTCGAGCAGGTAACCGAGCCGGCTCGGCACACCCTTGAAGTACCAGATGTGCGTGACGGGCGCAGCGAGCTCGATGTGGCCCATCCGCTCCCGGCGCACCTTGGCGCGGGTCACCTCGACGCCGCAGCGCTCACAGATGATGCCCTTGAAGCGGACGCGCTTGTACTTGCCGCAGTAGCACTCCCAGTCGCGAGTGGGTCCGAAGATCTTCTCGCAGAACAGGCCGTCCTTCTCCGGCTTCAGCGTGCGGTAGTTGATCGTCTCCGGCTTCTTGACCTCGCCGTAAGACCATTGCCTGATGTCCTCCGCGGTGGCCAGGCCGATACGGAGTTCATCGAAGAAGTTGACGTCGAGCACGTAACTTCCTTTCCCCTTGCGGGTTTAGTAACTAACTGAATTAAGCGAGATCCTCGACGGAGGCGGATTCGTTGCGGGACAGGTTGATTCCCAGGTTGGCCGCGGCCCGCTCCAGGTCCTCGTCCTCGCCCTCGCGCAGCTCGATCGCTGCGCCGTCCGAGGAGAGCACCTCGACGTTCAGGCACAGCGACTGCAGCTCCTTGAGCAGCACCTTGAACGACTCGGGGATGCCCGGCTCCGGGATGTTCTCGCCCTTGACGATCGCCTCGTACACCTTGACCCGGCCGACCGTGTCGTCGGACTTGATGGTCAACAGCTCCTGCAGCGTGTACGCGGCGCCGTAGGCCTGCATGGCCCAGCACTCCATCTCACCGAACCGCTGGCCACCGAACTGCGCCTTACCACCCAGCGGCTGCTGGGTGATCATCGAGTACGGGCCGGTGGAGCGGGCGTGGATCTTGTCGTCCACCAGGTGGTGCAGCTTCATGATGTACATGTAGCCGACCGTCACCGGATACGGGAACGGTTCACCGCTGCGGCCGTCGAAGAGCACCGCCTTGCCGTCGCCGTCGACCATGACCTCGCCGTCGCGGTTGGGCAGCGTGCACGACAGCATGCCCTGCAGCTCCTCCTCCTTGGCGCCGTCGAACACCGGCGTCGACACGATCTGGTTCGGCTGCGCGTGCAGCAGATCCGCGGGCAGGTTGGCCGCCCACTCGGGTGAACCGTCGATGTTCCAGCCGGACTTGGCGACCCAACCGAGGTGCGTCTCCAGGATCTGGCCGATGTTCATCCGTCGGGGTACACCGTGGGTGTTCAGGATGATGTCCACCGGGGTCCCGTCCGGCAGGAACGGCATGTCCTCGGCCGGCAGGATCTTGCCGATCACACCCTTGTTCCCGTGCCGGCCGGCGAGCTTGTCGCCGTCGGAGATCTTCCGCTTCTGGGCCACGTACACGCGGACCAGCTCGTTGACACCGGCCGGCAGCTCGTCGTCGTCCTCGCGGGAGAACACCCGGATGCCGATGACCTTGCCGGACTCGCCGTGCGGCACCTTCAGTGAGGTGTCGCGGACCTCGCGGGCCTTCTCACCGAAGATCGCCCGCAGCAGCCGCTCCTCCGGGGTCAGCTCGGTCTCACCCTTCGGGGTGACCTTGCCGACCAGGATGTCGCCGTCGCGGACCTCGGCGCCGATGCGGACGATGCCGCGCTCGTCGAGGTCGGCGAGCACCTCGTCGGAGACGTTCGGGATGTCCCGCGTGATCTCCTCGGCACCCAGCTTGGTGTCGCGGGCGTCGATCTCGTGCTCCTCGATGTGGATCGAGGTGAGCACGTCCTCCTCAACCAGGCGGTTGGAGAGGATGATCGCGTCCTCGTAGTTGTGGCCCTCCCACGGCATGATCGCCACGAGCAGGTTCTTGCCCAGGGCCATCTCACCGTTTTCGGTGCACGGACCGTCGGCGATCACCTGGCCGGCCTCGACCCGGTCACCGGCGTCCACGATCGGCGACTGGTTCGCGCAGGTGCCGTGGTTGGAGCGCTCGAACTTGCGCATCCGGTAGGTGTGCCGGGTGCCGTCGTCGGCCATCACGGTGATGTAGTCGGCGGACACCTCCTCGATCACCCCGGCCTTGTCGGCGACCACCACGTCGCCGGCGTCGATCGCCGCGCGGAGCTCCATCCCGGTGCCCACCAGCGGCGCCTCGCTGCGCACCAGCGGAACCGCCTGACGCTGCATGTTGGCGCCCATCAGGGCACGGTTGGCGTCGTCGTGCTCGAGGAACGGGATCATCGCGGTCGCCACCGACACCATCTGGCGCGGCGAGACGTCCATGTAGTCCACCTCCGACGACGGCACGTACTCGACCTCGCCCGCCTTGCGGCGGACCAGGACGCGCGGCTCGACGAACCGGCCGTTCCCGTCGATCGGCGAGTTGGCCTGCGCCACGACGTGGCGGTCCTCCTCGTCGGCGGTCAGGTAGTGGATCTCGTCGGTGACCACACCGTCGACCACCTTGCGGTAGGGCGTCTCGATGAACCCGAACGGGTTGACCCGCGCGTACACCGACAGCGAGCCGATCAGACCGATGTTGGGACCCTCGGGGGTCTCGATCGGGCACATCCGGCCGTAGTGCGACGGGTGCACGTCGCGGACCTCCAGGCCCGCGCGCTCACGGGACAGACCGCCGGGACCCAGCGCCGACAGGCGGCGCTTGTGGGTCAGACCCGACAGCGGGTTGTTCTGGTCCATGAACTGCGAGAGCTGGCTGGTGCCGAAGAACTCCTTGATCGCGGCGACCACCGGGCGGATGTTGATCAGCGTCTGCGGCGTGATGGCCTCGACGTCCTGGGTGGTCATCCGCTCGCGGACCACCCGCTCCATCCGGGACATGCCGACCCGGATCTGGTTCTGGATCAACTCGCCGACGGTGCGCAGGCGGCGATTGCCGAAGTGGTCGATGTCGTCGGTCTCCACCGGCACCTCGACGCCGCCGGGGACGGTCATGACAGCGGGCTGGCCATCCGTACGGGCGTGGTGCAGGCGCACCAGGTACTCGATGGTGGCGACGACGTCTTCCTCGGTCAAGGTCGACGACGTGATCGGCTCGCCTGCGTTGAGGCCCAGCTTCTTGTTGACCTTGTACCGGCCCACGCGGGCCAGGTCGTAGCGCTTCTCCTTGAAGAACAGGTTCTCCAGCAGCGTCTGCGCGGACTCCTTGGTCGGCGGTTCGCCCGGGCGCAGCTTGCGGTAGATGTCCAGCAGGGCCTCGTCGGTGCCGGCCGTGTTGTCCTTCTCCAGCGTCCCCATCATGATCTCGGAGAAGCCGAACCGCTCGTGGATCTGCTCGTTGGTCCAGCCGAGCGCCTTGAGCAGCACGGTGACCGGCTGGCGGCGCTTGCGGTCGATGCGCACGCCGACGGTGTCGCGCTTGTCGACGTCGAACTCCAGCCACGCGCCGCGGCTGGGGATCACCTTGACGCTGTGCAGCAGCTTCTCGGTCGACTTGTCGATGCTCTCGTCGAAGTACACGCCGGGCGAGCGCACCAGCTGGCTGACGACCACACGCTCGGTGCCGTTGATGATGAAGGTGCCCTTCTCCGTCATCATCGGGAAGTCACCCATGAACACCGTCTGGCTCTTGATCTCGCCGGTGTTGTTGTTGATGAACTCGGCCGTGACGAACAACGGGGCCGCGTACGTCATGTCCTTGTCTTTGCACTCCTCGACCGGCGCCTTGACCTCGTCGAAGCGGGGGTCGGAGAACGACAGCGACATCGAGCCCGAGAAGTCCTCGATCGGCGAGAGCTCGTACAGCACCTCTTCGAGGCCGCCGACCGGGGTGGGCTCGCCGCGCTCGGCGGCGGCCGCACGCCAACGCGGCGAGCCGATCAACCACTCGAACGAATCGATCTGCACATCGAGCAGGCCGGGAACCTCGAGCGGTTCGCGGAGCTTGGCGAACGACACTCGGTTGGGCGCTCCGGGCACGGAGCCGTTTAAGGAACTTCCATTAGAGGAACTTTGTGGGCGATCCGTTTTGCTCTGGCGAGAATCAGCCAAGATGCATCCTTCCAGCACCTCGTGCGACTCACGAAAACCGGGACCCGGTCTGTTCGCCGCGAATTGTGTCGGTTAGGCCGGCGAACGATCTGTCCGATTCTCACGCGCACAACTAAAGAACTAAGCCGCTAGAGGGGGCTCAGGCTTAGACCACAGTGTCAAGTGGCGGGTGAGGTGGGCAGGAGGTAGCCAGCGCAACGTCCAACAATAGCGTAGGACGGCGCATTCCTCAACTGCCCAGCACAGGCAATCCAGGGACATCGGCGCTGGCTGGCATCTCGACTTTCCACTGGATACATGCTGCCCAACAGACTGGCCCGTTTACGGCCCGTCGTCAAGAGGGCGGGCCGCCGAGTTACGCGAAGTTATCGCGAAACCTCGGGCCGGTCGTCTAGTCGCCGACCTCGTGCGCCCGGTACTTGTGGGTACCCTCCATGTCGTCGATGATCGCGGCCTGTGCCTTCTGCGGCAGGGTGTGCAGAATCTCGCGCACTCGCGCCTGGCGGCGGGCGACGGCCTTGCGCTCCGGCATCCCGGGCGACGCGACGATCTGCGGCGGCACCCCTTCGATCTCCTCGACACCGCCGGCGTGCTGGCCGGCTTCGAGGGCGGCCTGCTCTTCGGCCATGGTCGACTCGTCCTTTTCCTCGGACATGCCGATCGGCCCGATGCGGCGGCCGTTGAGGAACTGCCGCACAACCGGCTCGTCACTGGTCAGCAGCACCTCGCGCGGGCCGAACATGACCAGCTTGCGCCGGAAGAGCATGCCCATGTTGTCCGGCACGGTGCGGGCGATGTTGATGTTGTGCGTGACGATCAGGACGGTGGCGTCGATTTGGGCGTTGATGTCGAGGATGAGCTGGCTCAGGTAGGCGGTACGAACCGGGTCCAGACCCGAGTCGGGCTCGTCGCAGAGGATGATCTGCGGGTCCATCACCAGGGCGCGGGCCAGGCTGGCGCGCTTGCGCATACCGCCGGAGATCTCGCCGGGGAACTTCTTCTCGTCGCCCCCCAGGCCGACCATCGTCAGCTTCTCCATGACGATGTCACGGATCTCGCCTTCCTTCTTCTTGGTGTGCTCGCGCAGGGGGAAGGCGGCGTTGTCGAAAAGGTTCATCGAACCGAACAGCGCGCCGTCCTGGAACATCACGCCGAACAGAGTGCGGATCTCGTAGAGCTCCTTGGCCGAGCACTGCAGGATGTCGGTGCCGTCGATGACGACCGAGCCGCGCTCCGGCCGCAGCAGGCCGATCAGGGACTTCAGGAACACCGATTTGCCGGTACCCGACGGCCCCAGCAGGACGCTGACCTCCCCGGCGGGGATCTCCAGCGTCACGTCTTCCCAAATCCTGGAGGATCCGAAGGACTTCGTGAGGCCGTTCACCTCAATAGCGACACCCATGGGAGATCCTTCCGTCGACGCTCAAGCCCGCCACCTGCCCTTTTATGTGGCATGAGTCACTGTAGCGCACGCTTGCTACGCGGCATCAGGGTTGCGCGGCACAGCCGGCAAAAATTGGCTGACCTGAGATCCCGCCGCCGCCGGCGACGGGTGTCCTATTCAACGCGCGTTAGCCAGCGGGCGCCCAGTTCCCATGGAAGCCCATCGGCACCCGCTGCGGCAGGTGCACGGTAGCCACCGACTCGAGCGTCGCGGCGTCCAGCAACACCAGCTGGCCTTCGTCGCGGCCGCGGTGATACCCGTAGCCCATCAGGATGCCGTCGTCCTCGGCGCGTCCTTTCTGGGAGCCGGGGTTGGGCACGAAAGACATCTCGCCGAGCAAAAGGTCGGGGTCCAGCGGCGCGACCGCGCTGGATCCGGTGGCGTAGTCGTGCTTGTACAGCGCGGTCGACATCTCGGATGCCCCACCGGAGAGATACCCACCGTCCACGCCGACGGCGTAGCCGAACCGGTGCCGCCCACCCAGCAGGGCCTCGTTGATGCGGGGAAACTCCTGCGGCCGATCGTCGCGGCGCTCGCTGCTCACCGCACCGGTCGCCAGGTTGACGGTCCAGCGGTCCAGCGTTGGCCGGCTGTCGCCGGGACCGCGCAGGTCCCGATCGAACATCCGCGAATAGCGCACCACGTCGAGCACCAAAACCTCGGTCCCGCCACGCACCTCGGAATAGGCGTTGAGCGGGTGGTAGACGTAGCAGGGTTCGATATCGAACCAGCGGATGGCATCTTTGCCCGCGTTGCTCCCGCAGCCCTCGCGCGGCATGACCCCGATGCGCGCCGGGTAGTTCGCATCCCAGCGGTAGGGCATCCGGTTGATCGGCTGCCGATTGCTGTTCATCATCGTCGCGAGCGGGCTGGGGATCCGGACGCGGCCAAGCACCGATTGCGCCACCAGCCGCGCCGCCGCACTGAGCGGGCGGGGCACGTTAACCGGAGCGATCTGGATCGGGTCAAACGTCACCGGCAGGTCGTAGATCACCACGTATTTGTCGGTCAGGGAGAAGTCGTGCATCATCGGCGACCCGCTCACCTCGATGTCGACGGTTCGCCGCGCTCGTCCGTGGGTGTCGATCACGGAGTACTGCACCGTCCGCCCGCGGGTGAACGCATAAGACACCGCGTGCAATTCACCGGTGCGGGGATCGGCGTGCGGATGGGCGGTGTAGCCACCGAACAGAGTGCCATCGAAGTCGCATGTCCCGAGGGTGTCCAGCTCGTCGGTAAGCCGGTAGTTCGCGCCGCCCCCCTCGACCAGTGCCAGCGTTTGTCCGGCGTGCATCAGCACATTGGTGTTGGGGCCAACCGACAGCATTCCGGCCCGCGGGTCCAGCCCGGTGAGTGCCGGCTCCCCCAGCACATCGCATACCCGCGCGGTGCGCACCCAGCGGTTGCGGTACCAGCAGGCCTTCCCGTCGCGCAGCGCCACCCCGTGCACCATTCCGTCGCCGGAGAACCAGTGATAGGTGGCGGGATCGACCTCCGCGACGGGGTTGGGGCCGTTGCGCAGATAGCGCCCGTCGAGGTGCTGCGGGATCTGGCCGGTGACCTCCAGATCGGTCGCGGTCACCTCGGCGCCCACCGGCGCCAGGAAACCCTCGAGATACGGATTCCGGGACCGGGTGGTCTGCGCAGAGGTCATCGCTGAGCTCCTATAACATTGTTATTTCGGTGTTATTGGCAACCTACGCCCCCGATGAGAAGATGACAAGGATGACTTCGCAGACTCAGCGCAGCGTTCGTGACGAGATGGTGCACGCCGCCGTCGGCCTGCTCGACGAGCAGGGGCCCGACGCGCTGCAGACCCGAAGGGTGGCCGGCGCGGCCGGGACCTCGACGATGGCGGTGTACACCCATTTCGGCGGGATGCGGGGCCTGATCGCCGAGGTCGCCCAGGAGGGCCTGCGGCAGTTCGACGCCGCGCTGTCGGTCCCCCGGACCGACGACCCGGTGGCCGATCTGTTCGCCACCGCCGCGGCCTATCGGCGATACGCCATCGAGCGCCCCCACATGTACCGACTGATGTTCGGCAGCACCAGCGCGCACGGCATCAACGCACCCGCGGGCAACATCTTGACCCTGACGGTCGCCGAGATCGAGCAGCACATCCCCAGCTTCGCGCACGTGGTGCGCGCGGTGCAGCGGTCCGTACAGGCGGGACGAATCACCGTGTGCTCGGGCGCAGACGACCGGACCCTGGTGGCCACGGCCGCCCAGTTCTGGGCGCTGGTGCACGGGTTCGTGATGCTGGAACTGGCCGGGCACTACGGCGACGACGGCGCTGCCGTCGCACAGGTGCTCGGCTCGATGGAATCGAAATTTCTTGTTGCTTTGGGGGATTCACCCGAGCGGGTTGCCCACTCGCAGCGCTCGGCGGCGCACGCGGGCTGAGCACACGAAGACCCCCGGAACCTGCCCTGGGCGGTTCCGGGGGTCTTCGCGAAATGAACTACTTGACGGTGACGGTGGCGCCGGCGGCCTCCAGCTTGGCCTTGGCCTCCTCGGCGGCCTCCTTGGCGACCTTCTCCAGCAGCGGCTTGGGCGCGCCGTCGACCAGGTCCTTGGCCTCCTTGAGGCCCAGGCCGGACACGATCTCGCGGACGACCTTGATGACGCCGATCTTCTTTTCGCCGGCGGCCTCGAGGATGACGTCGAACTCGGACTGCTCCTCGGCGGCCTCGGCGGGCGCGCCACCGGCGGCCGGGGCGGCCGCGGCGACGGCGACCGGAGCGGCCGCGGTGACCTCGAAGGTCTCCTCGAACTTCTTGACGAAGTCGGAGAGCTCCAAGAGGGTCATTTCCTTGAAGGCGTCGAGCAGGTCGTCGGTGGACATTTTCGCCATGGTGTGTGGGTCCTTCCTAATTTCGGCGGTTGGGGGTTATTCGGCTTCGGCCGGGGTTTCCGGGGCCTCGGTGGGTGTTTCCGAAGCTGGTTCTGGGGCGGCTTCCGCGGCGGGCTCCGCCGCGGCTGCCGGTTCCGCGGCGGCCGCGGGGCCTTCTGCGGCCTTCTTTTCCTGCAGGGCCGCGGCGAGGCGGGCGATCTGCGAGGCGGGGGCGTTGAACAGGCCGGCCGCCTTGGCGAGGTTGCCCTTCATCGCGCCGGCCAGCTTGGCCAGCAGCACCTCGCGCGACTCCAGGTCGGCGATGCGCTCGACCTCGGCGACCGTCAGCGCGCGGCCGTCCATGTAGCCGCCCTTGATGACCAGCGCCTTGTTGTCCTTGGCGAAGGTCTTGATGGCCTTGGCGGCGTCGACCGGCTCCCCGGTGACGAACGCGATGGCGGTGGGCCCGGCGAACAGCTCGTCGAGGCCTTCCACGCCCGCCTCGGACGCCGCCCGCTTGATCAGCGTGTTCTTGGCCACCGAGTAGGTGGCCGACCCGCTGAGCGACCGGCGCAGCTCGGCCAGGTTGGCCACGGTCAGACCGCGATACTCGGTGATCAGGGTCGCGGTCGCCTCCCTGAACTGCTCGGCGATGTCTGCAACGGCGGTGGCTTTGTCAGCCCTGGCCATGCGTACCTCCTGAAGTGAAAGCCATGCGACGTGTCGTCTGCGATCACCGAAGGAACGGCTGGAAACGAAGTACGCCCCGGCGCAGGATACGGCCGGGGCGTGAAGAAGACGCCGGCGCGTGCCGGCGCTGCTGCCTCGTCCTCCTGCGTGGGCCGCCGGGATGCTCCCGGACCTTCAACCGATTTCTCGGTGACCGACGGTCTTCGGTGGATCGGCCACCAGGATAGCCCGGCTAGACCCGTTCGACCAAAACGGCGGGCGTCGGGGTGGTCAGCCGAGGCTCGCCAGCCGGGCGGCGCCGACCAGCCCCGCGTCGCCGCCCAGTTCGGCGGGCAGCACCCGCAGACCGGCCAGAAAGTCCAGCCTGGCGTACTCGGCCAGTTTCTCCCGCAACGGGTCGAAGAGCAGGCGCCCGGAGTTGGCCACGCCTCCCCCGATGACGACCACGTCGATGTCGCAGACGGCGCCGACCGAGGCGATCATCGCCGCCAACGCGGTGGCCCCCCGGCGAAACGCCCGTTGCGCCACCGGCTCCCCGCCTGCCGCGGCGGCGGCCAGGTCACGGGCGCCGCCGGGCGGCGGCGCCGCCCAACCGTTGGCCCGCGCCCAGCGCACCATCGACGGTCCCGACGCGATGGCCTCGACGCAGCCGCGGCCGCCGCACACGCAGGGCGGACCACCGTCCTCCACCACCACGTGCCCGACGTGGCCCGCGTTGCCGGTGCGGCCGGTGTAGGGGACGCCGCCGAGCACCAGCCCGCCGCCCACCCCGGTGGACACCACCATGCCCAGCAGGAAGGCCGCGCCGCGACCCGCACCGCGCCAGTGCTCCCCCAGCGCCATGCACAGGCCGTCGCCGGCCAGCCGCACGGGCACGCCCGGCACCGCGGCCGCCACCCGGTCGCGCAGCGGGAAGCCCTGCCACCCTCCGATGTTGATGGGGCTGACGGTTCCGCCGTGCAGGTCGATGGGGCCGGCCGAGCCGATGCCGACGGCGCCGACCGCGCCGTCGGCCGCCCGCAGCGCGTCGGCGATCGTCGCGTCGACCGCCGCCCAGACCTGCTCGGCCGCACCACGGCTCGGCGTGGGCCGGACAACGGTGTGCACCAGCACGCCGTCGGGGTCGGCGAGGCCGGCGGCGATCTTGGTGCCGCCGATGTCCAGGCAGAGGGTGAGCGCGGTCATCAGTGGCGATGGACGTTGTCGGGTTGGCGGGGGTCGCCGGGATGCTCGTAGCCCGGGGCGAGGCACACCAGCTCGGCCCGCCGCGCGTCCAGCCAGACGCGGAAGGCACGTCGGCGCGCGGCGCCCCGCAGATGGTCGGCGATCGCCGGCCGCACGTCGTCCAGCGGCGGCCCGACCGGCGCCGGGGCGCGCCAGCCGTGCCGGTCGCGGCGCGGCTCGGCGAAGCGCAGCGGGTTGCGGGCGTGATAGGCGGCCACCTCCTCGTCGGTGACGCACACCGCGGCGGTCACGTCGGCAAACAGCGCCCGCGCGCGGGGATCGGCCAGCACCGCCGCGGCGACGCTGCCCAGCTCCAGGCGGGCCGTCGCGTCGGGCAGCAGTTCGGCCTCGCCGGGCGCGCCCCGCCCCGTCAGGCCGCGCGCGTCGGCCTCGGCGGCGACCACCCGCTCGGTGACGATCAGTTGGGTCAGCCAGCGCCGGAGTTGACGCCCCTCCCCGGTGCCGCCGGGCGGCAACGCGGTCGCGCCGGGCCCGCCGCGCAGCCGCGCCTCGGCGGCGTCGACCTCGTCGACACCGACCGGGACCCCGGCAACCGTCGCGACCACGCTCATGTCACGGTCACCCGCACGGCCGGGGAGTAGAGCAGCCGGCCGGCGCAGCCGACCCGGATCAGCGCCCACCACTGGCCGGGCTCCAGCCAGGCCGGAGGGCGCACGTCGAAGCCGAGGTCCGCGGCGCCGTGGGCGGGCAGCACCGCGCCCACCGCGGCGGGACCCAGCCATTCCCACGTCCCCCACGGACTGATCAGGTGCGCTTCCAGCGCCAGGTCCGCCCCGGCGTGGCTGGCGACCCGGAGGGTCAGCGCCGCCGTATCGCCGGCGGTCACCTCGACGTCGCCCGGGCCTTCGAGGAGATAGAACGGCTCCGCGCCGGCGGGCGCGCCGACCTCGATGACGCACACGTCCTCGACCACCTGCCGCCATGGGGCCGGGACCTCCGCCCCGGCGAGGCGAAGCTGGGCGCGGACCGGGTACAGGCCGGGCCGGGCGGTTGCGGGCACCGACACCGCCACGTCGGCCTCGCGGTAGTCGCCGCCGCGCAGCGTGGCGGGCAGCTCGTCGGGCTTCGCCGACCAGCCGTCCGGGCACACCAGCGTCACCGTTGCGGTCAGGGCGGCATCGCTGCAGTCGCTGGCCGCGGTGAGCCGCAGGGCGACCTCCTCGCCCGGTTCGGCGGCGGCCCGCGTGGGGTGCAGATGGGCGACGGCCGGCAGCCCGCCGAGCGGCGCGGGTCCCCGGTTGTGCAGCCAGTAGCGCGCGTAGAGCGGCTGGGCGGCTTCGGCGTGCGTGGCTGGCGCGCCGGCCGCCGTCACCGCCCGGGGCGCCTCGAACCGCGCCAGCACCGTGGCCACCCGATAGCCGTGCAGGTCGAGCGGGCGGCGGCCGTCGCGCGGGGTTTCGAGGAGATCGGCGTCGCGGAATCCGCTGACCTCGGCGACGTCGGAGCCGATCACCACGTCGGCCCCGGCCCCCGTCGTTTCCACCAGGCGCAGCGCCACCGCGCGCGGGTCGACCGGACGGGCGCTGCCCGCCGCGAGCGGGTTGCCGGCCGCCTTGAGGGCCGCCAGCTGCACACCACCTTCGGGCTCGACGCGCAACAGCGACCCGGACGGGGGCAACGCGCCCGCCGCACGCCCGCACACACACGCGAGCAGCGGGTGGGAGAACTGCGCGCTGCGGGCGGGGACGTCGGCGCGCCGCCAGTCGCCCGCGCCCGCGATCAGCGCGTAGTCGAAAACGTGGGTCCAGTGCTGGAGCTGGAAGTTCGAGCCGTCCGGGGCCGTGCGGCGCGGTTCGTCGATCCAGATGCCCGACGGCCAACCGGTGCAGGACCGCAGCAACGCGGTGTGCAGGGTGCCCTCGGTGTCGACGGCGAAGCTGGGCACCCCGCGGTTGAGGAGCGCGACGATGCGGTCCTCGTGTTCGTCGCCGCCCGCCGGCGGCCGCTGGGTCACGACCACCTCCGCGTCACCCAGGTCCTCGGCCACCGACGCGATCGCGGCGGCCAGGCTGTCGTCGTCGCGGCCGGCGATCACCAGCACCGGCAGGGCCCGCACCGCGCGCAGGTCCGCGCCGGGCACCCACACCGCGGCCAACGGGGTCGCGGCCGGCACCCAAACCCTGGCCCGGCCGGTCGCCGCCAATTGGCGGTCGAGTTCCTCGCCGTACGCCCCGTCGGCGGCTGCCAGCACGGCCCGGGTGAAGGCGTTTCGGGCGGGCCCGCCCAGCGCGATGCGCACGTCGGGCAGGTTCGAATCGACCTCGAGGTGGCCGTAGCGCGGCTTGTCCGCGCCACTGCATGTCGCCGTCACCCCGGCCCGGACCAGCGCGACCATCAGCCCTCGGGCCAGCGGCGCCGACACCGCCTCGTCCGGCGCCACCACCTCGGCCACCGAGACCGCCCGCACGGCTTGGCCGTCAGGCGAACCCACCCGGACCCGCGCCGCCGACGAGAGGCCGAACCAGCCGTAGGCCGGGTTGTCCAGCGTCCACGGATGCTGGGCGGTGTCCACCGACTCGGGCCCCCCGCCGGGCGGGTGCAGCAGCGCGAAACCCCGCCCGATGACGGCGTCGCCGACCTCGCTGACCGGCATGGCGCCCGGCACCGGGCACGGCCACCGCAGCCGCACGAGGCGGTCAGCCCCGGTGAATTCGTCGATGGTGGTGCGGCAGTCCACCCGTGGGACGCCGCGCCACAGGGTCAGGGTTTGGGTGTAGCGCAGCAGCGCGCCGATTCGCCCGGTGACGACCAGCCGCTGCCCGAGCGGGCCGTGGTAGGCCCGCGCCCGGGCCGGGAAGGCCGACGAGCACACCACCGGCCCCTTGGGCAGCAGGTGCCACGGGCCCTCGGCCTGCGTCGGGTGCGCCGCGTATTCCTCGTAGACGGCCAGCTCGTTGCCCACCCGGCCGTCGGCGATCAGCTCGCGGCCGTCCTGCAGCAGGGACGCGACTCCCCCGCCACGCTGGGGGTCGACCTCGACGCGGTAATGCTCGTTGGCGATCGCCGAGCCGGGCAGCGGTTCCCAGCCGGCCAATTCGGCGCCGGGCACCAGGCGGTAGGCCCGCCAGCCCAACGACGGCACCTCGCGCGCCAACCAGGTCACCGACCGGCCGCCGTGCTCGACGTGTGCGGGCAGCTGGGTCCCGTCCGCGTCCAGCACCCGGACGCCCGCGCTCAGCGGCGGGTCGAGCCGGGCGGTGACGATGTCGGTGCGCCGCTGCGCAAGCGGGTTCCACACGACGACGTCGCCGCCGACCGCGCCGGACAGCAGCGCCAGTGCGGCGTCGCGGGTCGCGCGGCCCAGCTCCCACGCGTCGCGCCAGCCGGTCAGCAGGTCTAGGTAGACCTGGTCGGACTCCGAGCCGGTGATCCCGTCGTGGTGCGCGCCGTAGGCCAGCTGCACCCACGCCTTGGCCAGCGCCGCCTGCGGGTACTCGGCGCCGGCCAGCAGCCCGGCGAACACGGCGAACCGCTCGGCCTGAAGCACCGCGTTCTCCGCGGCCCGGTTGGCCTGTTTGGTGTCGATGTAGGACACGTCCTTGCCGGTGTAGATCGGGTTCATGTCGCGGGTCTGCGGCGACGGCGTCCGGCCGCCCTCGGCCAGTTCGGCGCGCACGGCCGCGAAGAACTCCCGTGGCAGCGCGCACACGAAGCGCGGCCAGGTGTAGCGCGAGGCCCAGTCGCGGTGGATGGCGGTGACCCACTTGTTCGGCGGCGTGTAGTCGGTGCCGACGGGCAGCAGCACGTTGCGCGTCAGCGCGACCTTCTTGAGCTGATCGAACAGCGCGAGGGTGGCGTCCTCGGCCTCCGCCAGCGAGGTGGACGAGTCCATCCACCAGCCCGCCGAGTAGTGCGCGGGCATGTAGTGGGTGAGCAGGCCGCGGCCCGACGGCGAGATCCACTCGAACTCGCTGCTGAACTGCATCCGCTCGACGTCCCCGCTCAGGGCCGGGCCCCACTGGTGGTGCGGGCCGCGGGCCCACGAGCTCGACGTCAGCCCGGCGTCGGCGGCCAGCCCGGGGAACTGCGGGTCGTGGCCGAACACGTCCAGCTGCCAGGCGGTGGCCGGGTCGGCGCCCAGCACGTCACGCTGGAAACCCATGCCGTGCACCAGGTTTCGAATCGTCGTTTCCGGGCTGGTCAGGTTGGTGTTGGGTTCGTTGTAGGTGCCGCCCATCACCTCGACGCGGCCCTGCGCGATGAAGCGGCGCAGGTCGGCGCGGTCCTCCGGGCGGGTGTCCCAGTAGGGCTTGAGGTAGTCGACCTCGGCCAGCACGAACTTGTACTCGGGTTCGCGACGCGCCATTTCCAGGTGCGCGTGCACCAGCTCGAACCCGTTGGTCTGCCGGGCGCGGCCCGGCGGGTCCTCGGTCCATTCGCTGGTGTAGGCGCCCTGGGTGTTCCACCAGACCGGGTCGTAGTGGAAGTGGCTGACCATGAACATGGTCCAGCCAGGCTCGGCCACGACGAACTCGAACGGCTCGGCGGCGCCGGCGGCCAGCACCCGCGCCGCGCGCCGCTGCCCGACGACCGGGTGGTCCACCCGGACGGGGATCTCGACGACCTCCTCGACGACGTCCTCGCCGCACCCGGCGACCGCCTCCCCGCGCAGACCGTCCCCTTCGACGCGGACCGGCGTCGGCTCGCACGCTCCGGCGACGACGACGCGGGCGACCTGCAACGGCGCGTCCGGCGGCCCGACGAAAAGCTGCGTCGAGTCCGCCGAAACCAGCTGCATGCCCGCACTTTACGGCGCGGGGGACCTAATATCCGAGAATGCCCGCTCTTGCCCGGCCCGTGGCCGACGAACGTAGCGCACTGCGCGAATTCCTGCAGTTTCACCAGAGTGCCTACTTCGCCGTCAGCTACGGCCTCACCGACGAACAGGCGCGGTCCGCTCCGTCGGTCAGCGCCCTGTCGATCGGCGGCCTGGTCAAGCACGCCACCGGCATGCAGCGCAGCTGGATGGCGCGGGTCGCGGCCGCGCCGGGCGCCCCGCCGAAGGACCCCCGGCCGTTCGAGCAGATCACCAAGGAGTTCGCGGACCAGCACGTGATGCGGCCCGACGAGACGCTGGACGGGCTGCTGCGGGCGTTAGCCGAACAGAACGCGACGACGCTGCGGCTGGCCGAGACCGCGGACCTCGACGCCGCGGTGCCGGTGCCGAAGGACATCCCCTGGTTTCCCAAGGATCAGGAGGCCTGGTCGGTGCGCTGGGTGATCCTGCACGTCATCAACGAGCTGGCCCGGCACGCCGGGCACGCCGACATCATCCGCGAAACCATCGACGGCGCCACCATGTACGAGCTGATCGCGGGGCTCGAGGGCTGGGCGATCGAGGGCTGGGTGCAGCCCTGGAGCCCGGGGGCGAGATCCTGACCGCCGAACCGACCCCCAACGTGCATTCAGGGCGAAATCCGGCCCGATTTTTCGCCGTGGATGCACACTCGGCGGTCTTCAGTCGCCGGTGACCGCGGCCACAGCGAGTTGGGACTTGACACCCCAGATTTGGCAGACTGCTTTAGATGAGCTCCGCCAAGCATCGAGAGGTGGCCCGGCTGGACCGGGTGCCGCTGCCGGTCGAGGCGGCCCGGGTGGCCGTCACCGGTTGGCAGGTCACCCGCACCGCCGCTCGTGTCGTCACCAAGCTGCCGGGCCGGGGCCCGTGGCAGCAGAAGGTGATCAAGCAGCTCCCGCAGACCTTCGCCGACCTCGGCCCGACGTACGTGAAATTCGGGCAGATCATCGCCTCGAGCCCCGGGGCGTTCGGCGAATCGCTGTCCCGCGAGTTCCGCGGCCTGCTCGACCGGGTGCCACCCGCCGACACCGACGAGGTGCACAAGCTCTTCGTCGAGGAGCTCGGCGGCGACCCGGCCGAGCTGTTCGCCAAGTGGGAAGAGGAGCCGTTCGCGTCGGCGTCCATCGCCCAGGTGCACTACGCGACCCTGCACACCGGTGAAGAGGTGGTCGTCAAGATTCAGCGCCCGGGCATCCGCCGCCGGGTGGCCGCCGACCTGCAGATCCTCAAGCGCTTCGCCCAGGCCGTCGAGCTGGCCAAGCTGGGTCGCCGGCTCTCGGCGCAGGACGTGGTCGCGGACTTCTCCGACAACCTGGCCGAGGAGCTGAACTTCCGGCTCGAGGCGCAGTCGATGGAGGCCTGGGTGTCGCACCTGCACGCCTCCCCACTGGGCCGCAACATCCGGGTGCCGCAGGTGTTCTGGGACTTCACCAGCGACCGGGTGCTGACGATGGAACGGGTGCACGGCATCCGCATCGACGACGTCGCCGCCATCCGCAAGGCCGGCTTCGACGGCACCGAGCTCGTCAAGGCGCTGCTGTTCTCGCTGTTCGAGGGCGGGCTGCGGCACGGGCTCTTCCACGGCGACCTGCACGCCGGCAACCTCTATGTCGACGATCAGGGCCGCATCGTGTTCTTCGACTTCGGGATCATGGGCCGCATCGACCCGCGCACCCGCTGGCTGCTGCGCGAGCTGGTGTACGCGCTGCTGGTCAAGAAGGACCACGCCGCGGCGGGCAAGATCGTGGTGCTGATGGGCGCCGTGGGCACCGTGAAGCCCGAGGCCCAGGCCGCCCAGGACCTGGAGCGCTTCGCCACGCCGCTGACCATGCAGACGCTGGGCGACATGTCCTACGCCGACATCGGGCGGCAGCTGTCGGCCCTGGCCGACGCCTACGACGTCAAGCTGCCCCGCGAGCTGGTGCTGATCGGCAAGCAGTTCCTCTACGTCGAGCGGTACATGAAATTGCTCGCCCCCAAATGGCAGATGATGTCCGACCCGCAACTGACCGGCTACTTCGCCAACTTCATGGTCGAGGTCAGCCGCGAGTACGAATCCGACATCGAGGTCTGATGCAGGTTCGCACCGGCAACGCCATCTCCGGCGACCTCAAGCTCTACTACGAGGACATGGGCGACATCGATCACCCGCCCGTGCTGCTCATCATGGGGCTGGGCGCCCAGCTGCTGCTGTGGCGCACGGCGTTCTGCGAACAGTTGGTCGGCCACGGGCTGCGCGTCATCCGCTACGACAACCGCGACGTCGGCCTGTCGAGCAAGACCCAGCACCGCAGCTCGGGGCAGCCGCTGGTGACCCGGTTGGTGCGCTCCTGGCTGGGTCTGCCCAGCCCAGCGGCGTACACGCTCGAGGACATGGCCGACGACGCCGCGGCCGTGCTGGATCATCTCGGCATCGCGGACGCGCACATCGTGGGCGCGTCGATGGGCGGCATGATCGCCCAGATCTTCGCCGGACGGTTCCGCCACCGGACGAAAACGCTGGCCGTCATCTTCTCCAGCAACAATTCGGCTTTCCTGCCGCCGCCGGCCCCGCGCGCGTTGCTGGCGCTCCTGAAGGGCCCGCCGCCGGGTTCGCCGCGCGAGGTGATCATCGACAACGCGGTGCGTGTCGGCAACATCATCGGCAGCCCGCGCTACCGGGTGCCCGAAGAGCAGGCCCGCGCCGAGGCCGCGGAGGGCTACGACCGCAACTACTACCCGCAGGGCGTCGCGAGGCATTTCGGCGCCGTGCTGGGCAGCGGCAGCCTGCGTCGGTACAACCGCCGGACCGCCGCCCCCACCGTGGTCATCCACGGCCGGGCGGACAAGCTGATGCGGCCCTTCGGCGGCCGCGCGGTGGCCCGGGCCATCGACGGCGCTCGATTGGTTTTATTCGACGGGATGGGACATGATCTGCCACAACAGTTGTGGGACCAGGTGATCGGTGTGCTGACGAGCAACTTCGCCGAAGCGAACTGAGCAAAAAACACTCGGAAGAAACGCTTCCCCTGCGGTCTCAGTCCAGCTCGCAGGGTTGTACGGTTGTCAAAGGAGGTGGGTCCACCAATGGCCAAGCTGAAGCCGTATTACGAAGAGTCGCAGGCAACCTACGACATTTCAGACGACTTCTTCGCGCTGTTCCTCGACCCCAACATGGTTTACACCTGCGCCTACTTCAAGAACGACGACATGACGCTGGAAGAGGCGCAGCTCGCCAAGCTCGATCTGGCGCTGGGCAAGCTCGATCTCGAGCCGGGAATGACGGTGCTGGACGTCGGCTGCGGCTGGGGCGGGGCGGTGGTCCGGGCGGTCGAGCAATACGACGTGAACGTCATCGGCATCACGCTTAGCCGCAACCACTACGCGCGCACCAAGGAGCGGTTGGCCGCGATCCCTACGAAGCGCCGGGTCGAGGCCCGGTTGCAGGGCTGGGAGGAGTTCGACGAGCAGGTCGACCGGATCATGAGCTTCGAGGCCTTCGACGCGTTCAAGAAGGAACGCTGGCCGGCGTTCTGGGATTGGGCCTACAAGACCCTGCCCGATGACAGCCGAATGCTGATGCACAGCATCTTCACCTACCCGCAGTCGGAGTGGAAGAACCGCGGCGTCCAGATCACCATGTCGGATCTGCGTTTCTTCCACTTTCTCGGCAAGGAGATCTTTCCCGGCGGGCAGATGTGCGGCGAACCCGACATCGTCGACAATGCGCAAGCCAGCGGTTTCTCGGTCGAGCAGATTCAATATCTGCAGCCGCACTACGCGCGCACCCTCGACATGTGGGCGGCCAATCTGGAGGCCAATCGCGAACGCGCCGTCGCCGTCCAGTCCCAAGAGGTCTACGACCGCTTCATGCGCTACCTGACCGGCTGCGCGGACCTGTTCCGCAAGGGCATCTCGAACGTGGCGCAGTACACCCTCACCAAATAGTGACCGCGCCTCATACGGGTCGGGCTGGACAAGTTGGGTATCGTTGCACGTCAAACCCGCCGAGCAGTGCGTGGGTAATCGGCAGCGAACTCCATCGGAGCAGAACAGGACGAAAATGGCTGATCAAGCGGCTAGCCCGACGAAGATCCGGACGGCTCCCGAGGACATCCAGGCGCACTACGACGTATCCGACGACTTTTTCGCCCTGTTCCAGGACCCCACCCGGATCTACAGCTGCGCCTACTTCGAGCGTGAGGATATGACGCTGGAAGAGGCGCAATACGCCAAGATCGACCTGAACCTCGACAAACTGGACCTCCAGCCCGGCATGACGCTGCTGGACATCGGCTGCGGCTGGGGGACCACGATGAAGCGCGCCGTCGAGCGGTTCGACGTCAATGTGATCGGCCTGACGCTGTCCAAGAACCAGCACGCCCGCTGCGAGCAGGTGTTGGCCTCGATCGACACCAACCGCTCGTGTGAGGTGCGGTTGCAGAACTGGGAGGACTTCAGCGAACCGGTCGACCGGATCGTGTCGATAGAGGCCTTCGAGCACTTCGGGCACGAGAACTACGACGACTTCTTCAAGCGGACGTTCGACATCATGCCCGACGACGGCCGGATGACCGTCCAGAGCAGCGTGAGCTACCACCCCTTGGAGATGGCGGCCCGCGGGAAGAAGCTGACGTTCGAGACGGCCCGGTTCATCAAGTTCATCGTCACCGAGATCTTCCCGGGCGGCCGCCTGCCGTCCACCCAGATGATGGTCGACCACGGCGAGAAGGCGGGTTTCGTTGTGCCCGAACCCCTTTCGCTACGTCCGCACTACATCAAGACGCTGCACATCTGGGGCGACAACCTGGAGGCCAACAAAGACAGGGCCATCGAGGTCACCTCCGAAGAGGTCTACAACCGCTACGTGAAGTATCTGCGCGGCTGTGAGCACTACTTCACCGACGAGATGCTCGACGTCAGCCTGGTGACCTACCTGAAGCCGGGAGCGGCCAAGTAGTTCGGTCCT
This sequence comes from Mycobacterium sp. E2497, assembly GCF_001668695.1. Classification (NCBI taxonomy): domain Bacteria; kingdom Bacillati; phylum Actinomycetota; class Actinomycetes; order Mycobacteriales; family Mycobacteriaceae; genus Mycobacterium; species Mycobacterium sp. E2497. Next base: position 967 of record NZ_LZKD01000028.1, on the reverse strand, counting down.
GACCGGGTCCGCGTTGTCGGATCCCTCGCGCGCCGTTCGTCAAAGAGGTAGAGAGTGAAACAGCCGGTTTCGCTCGCTACCCGGAGGTGACGACAGATGCAGTACTTCGCGTTGTTGATCAGCAAGGAGCAAGACCGCACGCCCGACGATGCGGCCGCCGCGATGGCCGCGTTCGAGAGCTTCCATGCCAAAGCCGGCGCGGCGATCCGGGCCGGTGACGCGCTGACACCCGCCGCAACGGTCATCACCGGCGGCCCCGACGCGCCGATCACCACCGACGGCCCGTTCGCCGAGTCGGCCGAGATCGCCTGCGGCTACTACGTGTTCGAAGCGGAGAATCTGGACGAGGCGCTGGCGCTGGCCCGCGACATCCCGGTCGCGGGGTTCGGGGCGGTGGAGGTGTGGCCGGTGGTGCACTCGATCGAACCGTCCCGCAAGCTCACCGGGAACGACTGGCTGGCGCTGCTGCTCGAACCACCCGCGTCGGCGCACACCCCGGGCACCCCCGAGTGGGAGGCCGTGGCGGCCAAGCACGCCGATCTGCACGCGGCCGCGGGCGATCACATCATCGGCGGGGCCGCTCTGCACGACCGCTCCACCGCCACGACCGTGCGGGTGCGCGACGGTGAGGCCCTCATCACCGACGGGCCGTACGCGGAAGGCGCCGAGATCGCCACCGGGATCTACTTCCTGGCCGCCACCGACCGGGACGAGGCCGTCAAGCTGGCCTCGATGATCCCCGCGTCGACCGTGCAGGTGCGGCAGCTGGCCGGGGTCTCGGGACTCTAAAGCTCCCGCGATGGCCGACCTGGACGGCGTTTTCCGGCGGGAATGGGGGCCCGCCGTCGCCGCGCTCGCGCGGTGGTCCGGCGACCTCACCCTCGCCGAGGACGCCGTCCAGGAGGCCTGCGCCGAGGCGCTTCGCAGCTGGGGCCGCGACGGTGTCCCGGGCAATCCGGGCGGCTGG
>NZ_LZKD01000027.1:0-830 GCF_001668695.1 Mycobacterium sp. E2497 | reverse complement strand
ATCAGAAGATCTGGGCAGGCCAGGTGGATCGGTTGAAAGTCGGTGTCGCCCGGCCGTTTTCCCAAACCACGCGCGCGTCGCTGGTGGCCGACCTGCGCCAGATCCTCTCCCCCGACTACGTCTCCCGCGCCCGCGAGCTGGCCGCTCGGATGACCAAGCCTGCGGACAGCATCACCAAGACCGCCGAACTTCTGGAAAACTTCGCGCGCGTGGGACGGATTGGGTGAGGAGCCATACCCCCGACGTCGCCGGTGCACGGCAACTGCAAGGCTAGGACCCGTGACGAAATTCGTTCTCGCCGGGTATGGAACGCGCGGCGACATCGAGCCTTTGGCGGCTGTTGGCCGCGAGCTGGTGCGCCGAGGGCACGACGTGGCCATGGCGGTCCCGCCGGAATTGGTGGGCTTCGCCGAGTCCGCCGGGCTCGCGGCGGTCCCGTACGGCCCGGAACTGCATGATTTCCTCGACGAGGAGTTCCTTCGCAACATGTGGGCGGAGTTCTTCCGGAACATCTGGACGGTCCGCAGCCCGATCAGGTTGATGCGCAAGGTGTGGGAGCCCCTGATCCGGCATTGGGGCGAGGTGAACACCACGCTGACGTCGCTTGCGGCCGGCGCCGACCTGCTCTGCACCGGCCTGAATTTCGAGCAGGCCGCCGCCAACGTCGCCGAGTTCTACGGCATTCCGCTGGCGACACTGCATCACTTCCCGATGCGGGCCAACGGCCAGCTCGTTCCGCGCGTGCCGGCGCCGCTGTTCCGCTCCAGCATGAAGACGGTCGAGTGGTTGTTTTGGCGGTCGACGAAGCGAGTCGAGAACGCACAGCGCCG
>NZ_LZKD01000026.1:0-19421 GCF_001668695.1 Mycobacterium sp. E2497 | reverse complement strand
GAACCGGGTGCGGCGCAACGGCATTCACCGGACCGGACAGCGCTGTGTCCCACAGTGCTCGGTGATACACGTCGACGAGGTCGTCGATCCCGATCCACGAGAGCCATTGCCGGCCGTCGCCCAGCCGGCCACCCAGCCCGGCGCTGAACAACGGGCGCATCAGCTTCAGCGTGCCGCCGCGCGGGGACTGCACGATGCCCGTGCGCACCGGCACCACCCGCACCCCGGCCTGTTCCGCGGGCGCGGTCGTCGCCTCCCAGTCGGCAACGACATCGGCGAGAAAGCCATCCCCGCGTTCGCTGTCCTCGGTGAGGACGTCGTCACCCCGGTCGTACCCGTAGTATCCGATCGCCGAAGCGGTGACCAGCACCGACGGCCGCCGCGGGGTGCGAGCCAGCGCCTCGGCGAGCCGGCGGGTCGGCCCAATCCTGCTGTCGCGGATCACTTTTCGATGCCTCTCGGTGAACCGGCCGGCGATCGATTCGCCGGCCAGGTGGATGACCGCGTCGACCCCCTCGAACAGGCCCGGGTCCGGGTCGTCGGGATTCCACTTCCGCTCGTCGTCCCCTCCGGCGGGGCGGCGGACCAACCGGATGACGCGATGGCCGGCAATGGCTCTCGTGGATCGGGATCGACGACCTCGTCGACGTGTATCACCGAGCACTGTGGGACACAGCGCTGTCCGGTCCGGTGAATGCCGTTGCGCCGCACCCGGTTCGCAACAGCGAGTACACCGCCACCCTGGCCCACGTCATGCGTCGGCCCGCGGTGTTGCCGGTGCCGTCGCTCGGGCCCCGGGTGCTGCTCGGCGAGCAGGGCGCCCGCGAGCTGGCGTGTGCCAGCCAGCGGGTTGCTCCGCAGAAGCTCACGGCGGCCGGACACCGGTTCCGCCATCCCGAGCTCGAGCAGGCGCTGCGTCACCTGCTCGGGCGCGAGTCCTGATCGGAAGATCTGAGGCAATCGCCTGATCAAGCCCGATCCGCGCTCATAAATGATTCAATTTCTTAATGATCTCAGGAGCGCCGGCCCGGCACGTCCGCCGGGTCGGCGCGGTCGTGCTGGGCATGGTCGCGGTGGCCACAATGGTGCTCGGCCCGCGCCAAGCCCGGGCCGAATCCACCGAGGCGGACAGCGCGACCGACGTCGCCTGCGCGAGCGCGACCCAGGCGGTGCCGACGACATGGTATTTGCCCAGCACGCCGCCCCGGGGACTGGTCTGGCTACAGCACGGCTTCGTCGAGGGCAAAAAGGTCTGGTCGGCGTTCGCCGCCGAGATCGCCGGCACCGGATTCCTCGTCGTGGCCACCACGCTGCCCACCCTCAGCGCCTTCGGTTGCACGGTGGAGCACCTGATCGACAACAGGGGCTTCCTGGACAACATCGCCGACGTCTTCGCCCACAAAGACGATCCGAACGGCGCGCTGGCCACGTCCTTCGCGAGGGCGGCGGCCGACGTCGGCCGACCGGTGACGCCGTTGCCCGACAAGCTGGTGTTCGTCGGACATTCGGCGGGGGCCGAGGCCGTCGAATACGTCGCCGAGCGCCTGCACAGCACCTACCCGGCCGCCTTCGCCCAACTGCGCGGCATCGTCAGCGAAGACGGCGTGAAGTCGTTCATCGGTTCCAACACCGACGAGGCGCTGGCGGGCCTGGCGGCCACCACGCTGCCCATCTACGCCACGGCGTCGCCGCATCTGCTGTGCAACTACTTCCAACGCGGCACCAAGGCGATCGAACGGTATCTGCCGGACCGGCCCTTCCACGGGGTGAAGATCACGACCGGAGCACACGGTGACGCGCTCGGCCCCTCATCGCCCCTCTACGAAAACCTGGTGTGTGGTCGCCCGAAACCGGGCAACATCGAGGCGGTGTGGGGCCTGACGCGAGGCTGGATCGCCGATATGGTCGCGGGAACGACCACACCCGACTTCTACCCGGGCGGAAGCTATTACACCGAACTCGAAACGGCCGGCACCATCACCACGCTGCCCTGACGAGTCACGGCACCCGCCGCATGGTCCGTGGCCGCTGCGCGATGTCGAGGCCGAGAGCTTCGCCTCCTAGTCCGCGTCTCGGCCGTGCCGGCTGCGCCGATATGCGCGGGCGCGCAGCTCGGCGAGCCATCGTGGATGCAGGCTCACACCTGGCGCGGTGTTGACGACGGGATCGAACGACACGTCCGATGCGCGTTCGGGGTCGACGACGCGGGTCAGCGTGAGTTGGCCCAGCGGGGTGAAAACGCCTCCGCCACAGGCCTGGTCGAGTGAGACGTCGATCGTGCCGTGCTCGAGCCGCCTGCGGACGCTGTCCAGCGACAGGCCCGGACCGTCGATCTCGCTCTCGATCCGGGCCCGCAGCCACCAATTGGCTCCCTCATAGTGCAGCGGCATCAGCGTGGTCAGCGTCTGCCCGCTCCACGAGATGGCCGGCCGCAGTGCCAGCGCCCGGGACAGCACCCCCGCCCCCGAGGAGACGACCAGGATGTCCCATGGCCCCGTGGCCTGCGGCGGTGCGACCCGGAAGGCCAGCCCGATGAAGTCGGGCAATGGCCCCGGCGTGCCGGTGGCCTTCGAGACCCGCGCGACGACCTCGCAGGACGAGATCGGCAGCCCCTCCCCGGCGGGCGAGGCGCGCTCTATGGAACCCTCCGCCAAGACCCCGAGGGGATGGAACAACCGTTTGCCCCGGAGGGCCGAGCCCCACTGGAAGGGCAACGCGACAAGATCGGAAACGCTCACCGGCGGCGGGTTCCCTTTTCCCGGCGGGGAAAACGCCGCGGTACCGCCCGCCCAGATCGCCGATCAGAGCCCGGGGGCTTCCAACTCGCCCTGAAATCGCTGCATCGCGCAGATCAGCGCGCCGAGCACCCGGTGTGCGGCCATCAGGTCTGCGTCGGGTAAGTCTTCGAGGGCGATACTGGTGTGCGCGGCGAGCGGGCCGAAGAACGACCGCGCGGTGGCCAGGCCTGATTCGCCGTGCCGCAGGATCACCTTGCGACGATCGTCGGGATGCGAATCCCGGCGGATGTGTCCGGAATCGATCAACCGGTCCACCAGGTAGGTGATGGCCGAACCGGACAATCCCATCCGATGGCTGAGGTCTCCCGAGGTCATCGGCCGCCCCGCCATCTCTGCCACCATGATGTACATCAACGCACGGAAGTCATTGGCGCGCAGATGATGTGATGTCGCAAACTGCCGGCCGATCTGGTCGGATTCGGTTGAAATCTCCCGCAGATCGGCCGAGATCAGCGACTCCAGCGCGTCTCGGCGCCGCCGCTGCTCGTCAGCGTCCATAACGGTGTGCAGCATATCCCCAAAACGGAGCGATCATTCAGTTGGTTAATGATTAATTGATTGAACCGCCTGTGGGCCTGCCTCGTTGCAACGGTCGTGACGGCACGGCGGTCCGCGGAAGCAAGCCACCGCCGCGTGCGCCACGGCTGGCCAAGAACGGTGAAGTTCAGTAAGTTAAAATTTAAGTTATTGAAGGTAGTGGCATCCCGGAGTGGGGTCGACCGCGCGTGTTTCAGCGGTCCCAGCCTGGGATTGCCAAGCCGTCCAGGAGGGAGCGTGTGGCCAAGATGGGTGCTTTGTCGTTGACATCCGCCACCGAGTCGCCGGTGATCGCGACGGAATCGACCGGCACGACGAACTTCACCGAGTGGCGAACCCGGGTGCGGGACGCCGTTCTCACCCACCTCGCCGACTTCGTCGGCCCGCGGCGCTCCGAACTGGACGACACGCGCATCCACGCCGCCGGCGACGTCTTGACGGCGTTCGTGTCCGGCGGGAAGTGCCTGCGGTCGACGTTCGTCTACCTGGGGTGGCTCTGCGGTGCCGCGCCCGACGACGCGGCGTTGCGGGCAGCGGCCAGTTTCGAGTTGCTGCACGTCTTCGCGCTACTGCAAGACGATGTCATGGACGGGTCGACCGAGCGGCGGGGGCGGCCGGCGGCACACCTGCAGTTCGCTCGATGGCACCGCCGGCGCGGGTTCTCCGGCTCCTCACGGCGGTTCGGCGAATCCGCGGCCATCCTGCTCGGTGACCTCTGCCTGATCTGGTCCGAGCAGATGCTGCGCGAAAGCGGTGTCGAACCCAGGCGGCTGCAGCGGGCCTGGCCGCGCTACGACGCGATGAGAACCGAGCTGGCGGTGGGCCAGTTCGCGGACCTGACGAGCGATGTCCGGCACATGCCGTCCCTGGAGACCGTGCTGGACGTGGCGCGGCGCAAGTCCGGCAACTACACGGTGCGGCGACCGCTGGAGATCGGCGCGGCGATGTCGGATTGCGACGATCGAACCGTGACGTTACTCGGCCGGTACGGGGCGGCCGTCGGCGAGGCGTTCCAGCTTCGCGACGACGTGCTCGGTGTCTTCGGCTCGCCGGCGACCACGGGGAAACCCTGTGGGGGGGACCTACTGGAACACAAGGCGACCGGTCTCGTGGTGACCGCGCACCAGCTGGCCGATCCCGTGACCCGCGCCGAGCTGACGAAACTGATGAACTGCCGGGTACTCGACGCTTCCGCCATCGACCGGTGGAAAGCGCTGATCGTCTCGACCGGGGCCGTCGACATGATCGAGGAGATGATCACCGACCGGGTCACAGCCGCACGTGAACACCTCGACGACGCCTCGATCGACGAGCGCGTCCGTACGACGCTGAACGACATGGCGACCGCGTGTACGGATCGCGCAGAATGAGTGCGACAAGTCTGGGAGCATGCTGACATGCGGACTATCGGAGGACGCAGCGAGCGCGTGGTGGTGATCGGCGCCGGCCTGGCGGGGCTGTCCGCCGCTTTGCACCTGGCCGGCCGGGGGCGCGCGGTGACGGTGGTCGAGCGCCAGCCATGGCCGGGCGGCCGCGCCGGCCGGCTCGACATCGACGGCTACCGCATCGACACCGGGCCGACGGTGCTGACGATGACCGACATCATCGACGAGACTTTCGCGGCAGTGGGTCGCAGCCGGTCGGGCCGGCTGGAGCTGCTGCCGCTGGATCCGGCCTACCGCGCGGTGTTCGCCGACGGCAGCGCGCTCGACGTGCACACCGATGCGGATCGGATGGCGACCGCCATCGAGGAGTTCGCTGGCTTCGGGCAGGCAGCGGGTTACCGACGGTTGCGCGAGTGGCTGAATCGTCTGTACCGGATCGAATTCGACGGTTTCATCGCCGCGAACTTCGATTCGCCGCTGTCGTTGCTCACGCCGCAATTGGCGCGGCTGGCCGCGATCGGCGGGTTCCGCAAGTGGGATCGGGTGGTCAAGCGCCACATCAGCGATCCCCGGCTGCAGCGGATCTTCACGTTTCAATCGCTGTACGCCGGGGTGGCGCCACGGAACGCGCTGGCGGTCTACGCGGTCATCGCCTACATGGACACCATCGCGGGGGTGTTCTTTCCGCGCGGCGGTGTTCGCGCGCTGCCCGACGCGCTGGCCGGGGCGGCCGCCGAGGCTGGGGTCCAATTCCATTACAACGCCACGGTTACCGGACTCGATCGCGTCGGGTCGCGGGTCAGCGCGGTGCGAACCGATCGCCTGGACCCCATCGCGTGCGACGCGGTGGTGCTGACCACCGAATTACCGCAAACCTACGCATTATTGGGCCGCACTCCACGTCGGCCCCTGCGGCTGCGGCCGGCACCGTCGGCGGTTGTTGCTCATCTGGGCTGTCGCCGGGTTCCGTCCGACACGGCGCATCACACCATCCTGTTCGGTGATTCGTGGGACCAGACCTTCACCGACATCATCCGCGACGGACGGCTGATGCAGGATCCGTCCTTGCTGGTCACCCGCCCCACGGCCAGCGACCCGACGCTCGCCCCGGACGGGCACGATCTGCTGTACGTGCTTGCCCCGGCGCCGAATCTGGCCCGCGGGGACATCGACTGGGGCAGTGCGGGCGCCCCGTACGTCGACAACCTCATCGACGACGTCGCGGCGCGGCTGCTGCCCGATCTGCCCGACAGCGCAACGGTATTGGACGTGGTTACGCCGGCCGACTGGGCCCGTCAGGGCATGGCCGCGGGCAGCCCCTTCGCGCTGGCCCACACCTTCGCGCAGACGGGCCCGTTCCGGCCGGCCAACATGGTGCGCGGCGTCGACAACGCGGTGCTCGCCGGGTCGTCGACGGTGCCCGGCGTCGGTGTCCCCACCACCCTGATCTCGGGCCGGCTCGCCGCCGACCGCATCACCGGCCCCAATGCCGGACGAGCCAACCGGATGCCGACGCATCACGACATGGGAGCCGGGCTGACATGATTCGCAGCGAGTTGGACGCGGCTGGAATCGACAATCCGCGGCTGCGCGAGGGATACCGCCGCTGTCGCGAACTCAACGCCGCGCACGGCCGCACCTTCTTTCTGGCCACCCGCCTGCTGGCGCCTGATCAGCGGCCGGCGGTGCATGCCCTGTACGGTTTCGCGCGCTACGCCGACGACATCCTCGACGACCTGGATCCCCAGCTGAGCACCGACATTCGCGGCATGAGGCTGCAGCAATTGGCCGACAAGTTCTTCGCAGGCGGAGACCATCTCGACGATCCCGTGCTCGCCGCGGTCACCCACACCGCGCGCCGCTACCGGATCGACACCGGGCTGTTCGACGACTTCCTCGCCTCGATGCGGATGGATCTCACGGTCACCGATTATCCCGACCGCACAGCCCTCAACCTCTACATGCGTGGGTCGGCCGAAGCCATTGGGCTGCAGGTGCTTCCGGTGCTGGGCACCGTGGTGCCCGTCGTAGAGGCCGCGCCCTACGCCGCCGCGCTGGGCAGGGCGTTTCAGCTCACCAACTTCTTGCGCGACATCGATGAAGACCTGCTGCGCGGTCGGGTCTATCTGCCCGCCGACGAACTCGCCGCCCACGGGGTGGACCGCGAGCTGTTGACCTGGTGTCACCAGAACCGGCGCACCGACCCGCGGGTCCGCACCGCGCTGGCCGCGCAGCACGAGATCACCCGGGAGACTTACCGATTCGCCGGAGCCGGCATCGCCATGCTCAGCCCCCGCTCGCAACCGTGCGTCGCTGCCGCGGCGACGCTGTACTCCGAAATCCTGGACCGCATCGAACAAAGCGACTTCGCCGTGTTCACTCACCGGGCCACCGTCGGCAAGGCGCGACGACTGCAGGTCGGCGGAATCGGGCTGATACGGTCGTGGCGGGCGCGCATCAGTTCGCCCGGTGTTTCGGATCCTCCGGGGGCCGCATGACCGATCGCTGGCAATATCTGTTGGTCCTGGCCGCATGCCTGGCGATCACCGCGCCCCTGGAGATGTTCGGCCCCGGCGTCTACCGGCAGTGGCGCCGGCTCGTGACGGCGGTCTTCCCGGTGGCAGTGGTATTTCTGGTCTGGGACGAGATCGCCATCGCCGCGCACGTGTGGACGTACAACCGCACCTACATCACCGGCCTGAGCATCCCGTTCCGGGTGCCGATCGAGGAAGTGCTGTTCTTCGTCGTCATCCCGATCTGCGCACTGCTGACCTACAACGCCGTGAGCACCATCCTGGAAAGGGTCAACCGCCGATGACCGGGCTGGGCTACACGGTTCCGGCCGTGGCGGCCGTGTTGGCAGTGTGCGCACTGGAATTGGCGGTGTTGCGCACCGGGCTGTTCCGGCGGCCGGCCTATTGGCTGTCGATGCTGATCATTCTCGGCTTCCAGGTTCCGGTCGATGGCTGGCTGACCAAGCTCAGCTCTCCGATCGTCAGCTATGACCCTCGTCAGATCACCGGCCTGCGCTTTCCGTTCGACATCCCCGTCGAGGATTTCTTGTTCGGCTTCGCGCTGGCCACCGCGGTGTTGCTGGGATGGGAACGCCAGCGTGCGCGTCGGTGAGGCCCGGCCCTCCCCCGGCCAGTTGTCGGCCGCGTTCGACGCGGGGGCGACGGCATACGACCGGCTGGTCGGCGCCAGCCCCGGATACCACGAACAATTGCTTCTCTCCGCTCGTCGCATGCGAATCCCCGACCGCGGCAAGGGCTTACGCTTACTCGACCTCGGATGCGGGACCGGGGCCTCGACCGCCGCGCTGCTGGCCGTGGCCCCCGAGGCCGACATCGTCGCCGTCGACGCCTCACGGGGCATGCTCGACGCGGCGGCCGCGAAGGACTGGCCCCCGTCGGTGCGGTTCGTGCACACCCCCGTCGAGCAGCTGGCCGAGCACGGCATCACGGGACCGTTCGACGGGATCCTGGCCGCCTACCTGATCCGCAACCTCGCCGACCGGGACGGCCAACTGCGACAGTTCCGTACGCTGCTGCGGCCCGGCGCCACCCTGGCGGTGCACGAATACTCGGTGCGCGACTCCGCCGCCGCCACCCTGATCTGGCACGCCGTGTGCTGGGGCATCATCATTCCCGCCGGCTGGTGGCGCACCCGGGACGCGGCGCTGTACCGCTACCTGTGGCGCAGCGTGCTGCAGTTCGACGGCGCGGCGCGCTTCCGGGCCCGCCTCGCCGACGCGGGCTTCACCGCGGTGCACAGCGAAACGATGCCCGGCTGGGAGGCAAACATCGTCCACACGTTCCTGGCGGACGCGCCGTCATGATCGGTCCGGGAAGCGCTCACCGCGCCGATCCCCGACGCGAAACACTAGCCGCGGCAACAGGTTTTCCGGACACCGGTGCGCTGACCTCGAGGCCCCGGGCGGTCGTCGTGGGTGGCGGCATCGCGGGGCTGACGGCTGCGACTGGGCTGGCCGAACGCGGCGTCGCCGTCGAGGTCGTCGAGCGCGAGCATTACCTCGGCGGTCGGGTCGGCGGCTGGACCGAGCACCACGACGGGGCCGACCTGGCGATGAATCGCGGATTCCACGCGTTCTTCCGGCAGTACTACAACCTGCGGGCCCTGCTCGGCCGTATCGATCCCCAGCTGCGGATGCTCACGCCCGTCGACGACTATCCGCTCATCGACGGGGCGGGCCGGCGCGACACCTTCCGGGGGCTGCCGCGCACACCACCGTGGAACGCCGTGGCCTTCGCCGCGCGCAGCCCCACGTTCCGGCTTCGCGACTTCCTCGAGATCGACGCGCGCGCGGCCGCGCCGCTGGCGGCGGTGTCGGTGCCCGGCATCTACGAGCGCCTCGACCATGTCGACGCGGCGACCTTCCTCAAGGACATCCGGTTCCCGCCGGCCGCACGGCATTTGGCGTTCGAGGTGTTCTCCCGCAGCTTCTTCGCCGACCCGTCGAAGTTGTCCGCCGCCGAGTTGGCGACCATGTTCCACATCTACTTCCTCGGGTCGTCCGAAGGCCTCATCTTCGACGTCCCCACTTCCAATTACGACAGCGCCCTCTGGCAGCCGCTGCGGGCCTACCTGGAGGCGCGCGACGTGCAGTTCCGGCTCGGCACCGGCGCCGCGCGCATCGACCCGGGCCAGACGAAGCCCTTCCGGGTGCAGACCGATTCCGGGGAGCACGTCGAGGCGGACGCCGTCGTGCTGGCCACCGACGTGGCGGGATTGCAGCGTGTGGTGGCCGCATCGACCGATCTGGCCACCGATGCCTGGCGCGGGCAGATCGCGCGGCTGCGCACCGCCCCGCCCTTCGCCGTGCACCGGTTGTGGCTCGATCGGCCCGTCGCCGACCAGCGACCGGCGTTCCTCGGCACGGCCGGCCACGAGCCACTGGACAACATCAGCGTGCTGGAGCGCTACGAACGCGAGGCGGCCCAATGGTCCCGCGCACACCGCGGGTCGGTCGTCGAGCTGCACTCCTACGCCCTCGACTCCGCGCCGTCCCGCGCGGCCGCGCTGCGTCAACTGCACAGGGTCTACCCGGAAACCGCGGCGGCGCAGGTCGTTTCCGAGCGCCTGCTGCATCGCAGCGATTGTCCGCTGTTCTCGCCCGGGTCCTATGCGGACCGGCCAGCCGTCGTGACGCCGCAGCCCGGACTGCTGCTGGCCGGCGACGCCGTCCGCGTCGACTTGCCCGTCGCACTCATGGAGCGCGCCGCCACCACAGGGTGGTGCGCCGCGAACCATTTGCTGAGAAAATGGGGACTGGCCGGCCACCAGTTGGTCACGGTACCCACCCGAGGCCGGTCACCCCTGTTGCGATGGCTCGCCACCCGCGAAGGACGTGCCCGACGATGAACATTCGCGAACAGCTGCAACACCTGTGGCCGGCGACGCGGTCCAAAGACTGGCCCCTGCAGGTGATCCCACGTACCTCGTGGGCCGACCAGCGACCGACCTACCGGGATGCGCAGCCCGCCATCATCGACGCCGCGCTAAAGCGGGCCCGGCAACGGCCCACCGGGAACTGGTTCGCGTTCGCGGGCACCGCCGACGTGCGCCCCGGCCGGCCGTTCGGCGCTCGGGTCGCCGGGGTCGAGGTCGTCGCCTGGCGCGACGAACAACGCCGGCTCTGCGTGGGCCCCCGCAGTTGCCCACACCTGGGGGCTGATCTGGCCACCGGGGCCGTGCACCGCGGCACGTTGATCTGCCGATGGCACGGGCTGGCGCTCGACGGCCATTCCCGTGAGTTCGGGTGGAGCCCCTTGCCCAGCCACGACGACGGCACGCTGGTGTGGGTGCGACTCGACGAAGTGGGCGGGGAAACGCCGTTGGAGGAACCGGTGATTCCGGCCCGACCGACCGGCGAGACCTTGGCCGCGGTGGCCCGCATGGCGGGCGTGTGCGAGCCCGAAGACATCATCGCCAATCGGCTCGACCCCTGGCACGGGGCGTGGTTCCACCCCTACTCGTTCACGCGGCTCGAAGTGCTCACCACGCCGACCGAACACGTCGATCGCTTCTTGGTGGCGGTGACTTTCCGGATGGGACGCCTGGGCGTTCCCGTCGTCGCGGAATTCAGCTGCCCGGAGGCGCGCACCATCGTGATGCGCATCGTGGACGGCGAGGGAACCGGCAGCATCGTCGAAACCCACGCCACCCCAATCGGTTCGGGGCCCGATGGGCGCCCCCGCACCGCGGTGCTGGAAGCCACCATCGCGCATTCGGACCGTCCCGGGTTTCAGCGGGCATCCCGGGCTGCGCCGGTGATCACGCCGCTCATGCGCCTCGCGGCCAACAGGCTCTGGCGCGACGACCTCGCCTACGCCGAGCGTCGCTATCAGGTCCGCGGCAGCCTGGGCTGACGGGGTCCACCGTGCGGAAAGGGTATGTCGTCGCCGTCGTCCTCACGGTCGGCATGCACCTCGCCTACCTGGCGTACGTACCGGTGGGCGGCTTCCTCGCGCTGCGCTGGCCGCGCACCATCGTGCTGCACCGCGCCGCGGTCGCCTGGGGCGTCGCCGTCGTCACGCTCGAGCTGCCTTGCCCGTTGACGGCACTGGAATCGTGGGCGCGGCGCCGCGCAACCATGAATCCCCTACCGGCCACGGGCTTTGTCGACCGCTATGTCGCGGGCACGCTCGTCCCGTCCGGCCGCGTCGGGGTCGCCCAGTTCTTCGCGTTCGTGGCTGCCGCCGTCTCCTGGGCCCTGTTCGCGGGGCGCGTCAGCCGCTCAGGCCGGCCTGTGCCCCCGGCGCGCCGGCCACCGACGAATCCGTGACGGGCGGCACCGCGTGGGGTTGACCCCGACGCGAGTTGCGTTGCCACAAGGCCCAAGCGACAGCCGCAAGCAGGACGGCGGACAGTACCAACATCGGCCAGAGGGCCAACTGGACAAGCCACAGATCGCGCTGGAGCCGCGCCACCTTGCGTCGCCCGCGCCAGACGCGCTGCGGCACCTCTTTGAGAGTCATCGGACGCCAGATACCCCGGACGCAGACGTTTAAACGGCCACGGCGCGGCGTCATTTCGCGGTCCCGCGTGTTTGGCGCGCGGCCGTGCGGGCTAGTCACCAGCATGAGCACCGAGCCGCGCGTTTCGCCCGAGCCGTCATCGCGATCGTTCACCCGGCTGGCGGCCGCATGGTGGGCGCTGGTCGTGGGACTGGTGATCCTCATCGTCCTGCTGATCTTCGTCGCGCAGAACACCGAATCCGTCGCCGTGCACTTCCTCGTGTTCCGCTGGAACCTGCCGGTCGGCGTGGGTTACCTGCTGTCGGCGGTGGCCGGCGCGACCACGACGGTGCTGGTCGGTGCCGCGCGGATCATCCAGCTGCGCCGGGCAGCCAAGAGGCAACTCAGGGGCCTCTGATCCTCGTCTGGCCGCGGGCCGGCGCGCAAAGCCCTTATCCGGCAGGCGTTTCCCGATGCGTGACGATGGCTATACCCAGCTTATTCAAGTACTTAAATATCAAGTGAATTGATTTATCGGGGTGCGTCGGAGGTTTCGGCGCGGATTCCGGCGGGAATGCCGTCACGACCAGTCGGGGGAGATCATGAGCGAAACCAGGGATGACGTCGCGAAGGCCGTCGGCAAAGTCACCGAGGCCCTGGAGACCGTCGAGCGGGCCCGGGGACACCTCTACTCGTTTCATCAGCTGACCGGACACGCCGACTTGCAGCTCGACGCCGCCGTCGCCCACCTGCGCGACCTCGGAGAAACCGACCTGGCGCAATACCTCAGCGACGAACTGGTCGGGCGCAACGTGTTGCCGGGCCGATGGACCTTCCAGGTCATCGACGAATACGACGACGGCTATTACCGCTGCTTCCGGGAAGTCGAACGCTTGGTGCGAGATCGCCTCACCGGCGGCCGCCGGCACGTCTACGAAGCGCAGCTGAAAGAGCGCCGGCGCACACCCGCGCACCCGGCCCATACCGCCGGCCCCGACGACCGCTCGGCGAAGGAGTGAAACACCGTCCGCGGAACCGCCGAAGGCGAAATCACCTCCGACACCGAGGCCGCCGGGCGCACCGTCCGGGCGTCGGGAGACGAGCCTCGGTACCACGTCCGCAGCGATAGGACGGGCGCGGACGCGGTGCACAGGCCGGGCGCGCTGCGCCGAATCGACTGAGGCGACGACCCGACCACGTCCTGATCGGTCGGTACCGTGAACCCTCTCGCGTTCGCCGATGAACCGGCCGATCGGAGGCAAATACGCGACACTTGCCGGGGCTCGCGGGGCTCGTGTGGCGGCCGCAGATACGCTGGTCGACGAATCTTGCAGAAGGACACAGGTAAGTGACCAAGCGCGGCGCCGCTGATCGGCGACTGGACCGAGCCGAACTCGAGAAGTTGATGTCGGCCGACATGCGCGCACTCACCGCGCAATCGGACCGCATCGGCCGGCACTTCGCCCGCCAAAACGACGTGGGCGGCACCGACTTGCACGCCCTGCTGCACATCATGGTCGCCGAGACGGCCGGGACGCCGTTGACGCCGGCGCAGCTGCGCCAACGCCTGGACGTGTCGCCCGCGGCGATCACCTACCTGGTGGACCGGATGATCGACTCCGGCCACCTGCGGCGTGAGCCCGATCCCGACGACCGGCGCAAAACTCTGCTCCGCTACGAAGAATCGGGCATGGCGCTGGCCCGTTCGTTCTTCACCCCCCTCGGGGCGGAACTGCACGCGGCCCTGACCGGCATCTCCGACCGCGACCTGGCCGCCGCCCACCGGGTTTTCCTGGCGATGATGGAGGCGATGTCCACCTTCGAATCGCAACTCGACGGCGCGGCCCCCCGGCCGCCGGCCACCGGCGCGAAGCGCCCGCCGGCGAAGGGCCGGGCTCGGGCGGTGAGCAAGGTCGGTGAGCACCCGGCCTAGCGGCCGCTCACTTGCCCTCCAGGCTGACGGGCAGTGATTCATGCCGTCGGATGATGTTGTTGACGGCCCAGGTGGGGCGCCCCCTGAGGGTGATGTGGTCGACGCGCTCGATCAGTGCTCGCAGGATCGCAGCCATTTCCAGTCGGGCCAGGGCCTGGCCGGCGCACGCATGCTGACCATTGCCGAAGCCGAGGTGCCGTCCCGCCTCGCGGCGGATGTCGAAGCTGTCCGGGTCGCTCCATTCGTGCTCGTCCCGATTGGCCGAGGCATACATGACGACGACGCGGGACCCCGCCGGGATGCGCGTCCCGGCGATCTCGGCGTCGGCCCGGGCGAAGCGGGCGAAGGCGCGCAGCGGCGATTCGTATCGCACGATCTCGTTGAGCGCGTTCGGGATCAGACCCGGGTCCTCCTTGAGCAGGCGCCACTGATCCGGGTGAGCGGCGAGCAGGTAGACCGCGTTGGAGATGGCACTGATGGTGGTGTCGAGCGACGGCGCGATGTAGTCGATCATCAGCGCGGTGCACTCCTCGCGAGTCAGCTCGCCCGCGTCCGCCACCGACAGCAGTTCGTCAACGATGCTGCCGTCGAGCACGGCGCGGTCGCGTACCACACGGCGGGCGAATCGGAGCATCCGCAAAGTGAGCGGGGCAGATCTGATGGCTTGCCAGTTCAGCGGCCCCAGGGCGTCGAATGTGGCTCCGCCCCAGTCGATCAGCCGTCCCCGCTGATCGCGCGGCCATCCGACGAGGTCGGGAACCACGGCCAGCGGCAATGCCGAGGCGAGGTCCTCGACAGCGTCGACGGTGTGGCGGCGCACGGCGCTGTCGACGATGGCGGCCGCTTGTCGATCGACCGTTTCGGCGAAGTCGCGCAACGC
This sequence comes from Mycobacterium sp. E2497, assembly GCF_001668695.1. NCBI lineage: Bacteria > Bacillati > Actinomycetota > Actinomycetes > Mycobacteriales > Mycobacteriaceae > Mycobacterium > Mycobacterium sp. E2497. The sequence continues at coordinate 4,911 of NZ_LZKD01000026.1, read as the reverse complement.
CCGTGGAAGCAGCCGGTGCGCAACCAATTTGCGGCGCCGGTCGTGCTCGGCGCCGTCGCTGTTGAGCGTCGTGCCGCGAGAGAGGCGATTACTGATCGGATTGAGCGCCACACCGTTGCCGGAGATGAACGTCGAGTCATCGCGCAGCGTGGCTTTGCATTCCGCGTAGCACGGCAGCGCGTACGTGCGGTGCCGGCGCAACCAGACCACGGGGCCCAGCTGGCGAAGGCGCCGATAGTGCGGATACGGGTCGATCACCGCCGCCCTGGTGTAGATGTCGGGGCGGTAGACGGCGACGCCGGCGGGCGTGCCCGGCATCACGCGGTCCGAACGGGACACCAGGACCGCGTACCGACGGATGTTTCGGCGTGGGCACGGAGTCGGAGAGGTCCGGTGAAATCGTTCATGTTCCCCTTCCCTTCAAACTGACGATATCGTCACACACGATTACATCGTCAGTCAACGGGGTGGCGCCGACAGATCGAGTTGCCCTTCAGCGACCTACGGGGCACGCGTGGCCCGGTGCGCCTAGCGCACCGGGCGCCGGGCCGCGGAGCCGAGCACCTGCTGCTCGATCAGGTCGGCCCCGCCCTGCACCCCGCCTGTCGCGGCGAACCCCGCCGCCACTCGACGCGCGCCCTCCGCCATCGTCATCGCCGCGCGCACCTTCGCCCTCAGCCGGGCCGGGGTGAGGTTTCTGGCGGCCAGGCGGGTACCGCAGCGGGCGACCTCGACGCGCCTGGCCACTTCGGCCTGGTCGCGCGCGAACGGCACGACGCAGACGGGCACACCGCGATCGAGGGCTTTCAGCGTCGTTCCCATGCCCCCGTGCGTGATGGCGCAGCTGGCCCGCTCCAGCACGGCCGCGTGCGGGACGAAGCGGCATATGGTCGCGTTCGGCGGCCGCGGGAGACCCGGCGGTATCCCCGCCGGAAACGTCGCCACCACGTGCACGGGCTCATCGGCCAGCGCCCGCAACGCGATCCGTCCCAGAGCGGCGTCGGGCTGCTTGATCGAGGAGGTGTTGACCAGCACCAGGGGCCGCCTGATGGCGGCGATCCAGTCCGGCGCGGCCGCGGTCGGCTCGAATACGCACGCGCCGATGTGATGAACCAAGCCGGCCCAGCCGGGATGCGGGTACTCGAGGGGCTCGCCCCCGACGGCCAGCAGCAGCGGCGCGCGCCGCATGAACTCGTCGACCGAAGCGACCGGCGACACGCCCAGCCCGGCGCGAATGGCGTTGACGCGCGGGACCACTGGCCGGTCGAAGAGATGGCGGACGATCGGCCGCACGGAGGCGTCCCGGATGTCGCCGAGGACGCCCGGCAGGGGGCGAAAGCCCGGGCCGAAGGGCGGCACCCCGCGGGACCGCAGATACGGCGTGAACGGCGAGAACACCAGCCAAGGAGTATGCCCGGCCTCCGCCGCCGACATCGCGCCCCAGCAGTTCGCGTCCACGATGATCGCGTCCGGCCGGACCGCATCCACCGCGCGGCGCAGATCCTGCACCTCGAGCACCGCTCGCCGGCAGAGCACGTCGATCGTCGACTTCAAGACGCCCAAGGCGTTTCGCGCCCGCCAATCCTCGCCGACGATCGCCTCGATTTCGGGATCGACCGGCTCGGCGTGCACGCCGACCGCGCGCATCGTCACGACACCGTCCGCCATCGTGCGCGCGTGAACCTGGTGACCGCGGCCCGCGAGCTCGGCCAGCAGCGCCCCGACCGGCAACAGGTGGCCCAGGGCCGGCGACCCGTAGGCCAGTATCACCGCCATGTCACACGCAGCTACGGGGCGGGCGTGAGGTCGACCGCGCGCAACGCCGAAAGGCTCGCGGCGCCGCAGCCGTGCAGGCAGACGCGGAGCTCGTCGATGAATGGCTGCAGCCAATCCACCACGGCCGCAGCGGATTCGATCGCGGCCGGCAGCAGGGGCCGGGCGATCGCCACAACGTCAGCGCCCAACGCGATCGCCTTGGCCGCGTCCATGCCGGTGCGGATACCGCCGGAGGCCACCAAGGGGATGTCCGGCAGCACCTCACGCACCTCCACGATGGCCCTCGCGGTCGGGATGCCCCAGTCGGCCAGGTGCGGGTAACGAAGCTCGCCGTAGCGGACGAACTGCTCGACCCGCGACCACGAGGTGCCGCCGGCGCCCGCGACATCGATGCCGGACACCGGCAATTCGCCTTCGGCCCCAATCAATTCCGCGGCCGCCACGCCGCCGATCCCGTGGCCGACCTCCTTGAGCAGGATGGGGCGCTCGATGGCGTCGGCGGCGTCCCGCAGCCTGCCCAACGAGCCGGAGAAGTCGGTGTCCCCGTTGCGCTGCATGGCTTCCTGCAGCGGGTTGGTGTGCACGGCGAGCACGTCGGCACCCACCCGGTCGAGAGCCTTCGCCAGGTCGGGCACCGCGGCCTTGGTCAGCTGGGCCAGGCCGATGTTGCCGAACAGCAACACATCCGGGGCCACGTCACGAACGGTAAAGCTGGCCGCGGCCCGCTCCCCCAGCGCGCTGTCCAGCATTATTCGCTGCGACCCGAGCATCATTCCGATGCCGAGTTGTTGCGCGGCCGAAGCCAGGTTCCGGTTGATGGTGCCCGACAACTCGGCACCCCCGGTCATCGCACCGATGAGAATCGGCGACCGCAGATTCGCCCCGAAGAACTTGGCGGACAGGTCGATGTCGCCCAGGCTGGTCTGGGTCAGGGCGTTATAGGGCAGGTGGTACCGCTCCAACCCGGTACTGATGTGCTCATAGTTGACCTGCTCGCCGAGGCACACGTCGATGTGCCGCCGCTTGCGGGTCGTCATGGGCCCGCGGTCGACCGTCACGGCAGGTCCCCAGGCGCTGCCGCCCCCCAGCCCCTCACGTCCATAATGTCCATAGTGCCCCTTGTTGCATACCGTCCGCGCCCTATTGCGTGACGATGCGTAATTTCAGTTGATTAATGTTTAACACACTGAAAGACTTCATTCGTGGTGTGGGATGGCGTGGCCGCGGCAGTCACTGGACGACGGTCGTGGCTGTACGCGCTCGGGGTGCTGTTGTTGGGCGTGGTCTTCATGGCGGCCGTCGGCGCCAACTCGGCGGCCGGGCAGGCGCCGCTATCGGTGCCGACAGGCTCCGATTCGGCCCGTGTCGACGCCATGGTCCGCCAATTTCCCGGCGGGGACCGCACTCCCGTGATCCTGGTCGTCGGCCGCGCCGACGGCGCCGCCCTCGGCCCCGCCGGCCTCGCCGCCGCCCAGGCGGCCCGCGACCGCATGCAGGCGGCCGCGTCGCAGGGCGGATCTGCCGTTGCGGCGCCGGCGCAGGTGTCGGCCGACGGCAAGGCCGCCATCGCGGTGGTGCCCGTCAGCGCCGACCTGTCCGGTCTCGACCTGACCGACGCGGTGGCGAAGCTGCGCGGGGCCGCCTCGACCGGCCTGCCCACGGAACTGCAGGCCCACGTCACCGGCGGCCCGGCGTTCGGCGCGGACATCGCCGGCGCGTTCACCAATGCCAACATCACCCTGCTCGCGGTGACCGCGTCGGTGGTGGCGCTGCTGCTGATCGCGACCTACCGCTCACCGGTGCTATGGCTGGTGCCGCTGCTGGTGGTCGGGTTCGCCGACCGGGTCGCGGCGGCGGTGGGGACCGCCGTGGCGCCGGTGACCGGGCTCAGCTTCGACGGCGCCACGTCCGGGATCACCAGCGTGCTGGTCTTCGGTGCGGGCACCAACTACGCGCTGCTGCTGATCTCCCGCTATCGGCAGGAACTGCGGCGCCATCCCGGGCACCGCGACGCCTTGCGCCGCGCGGTGCGGATGGCCGGTCCGGCGATCGTCGCCAGCAATGCCACCGTGGTGCTGGCGTTGCTCACCTTGCTGTTCGCCTCGACCCCGAGCACGCGCAGCCTGGGCGCGCTGGCGGCGTGCGGGCTGCTGGTCGCCGCGGTGTCGGCCCTGGTGATACTGCCACCGCTGCTCGCTTTGTGCGGCCGTCGACTGTTCTGGCCCTTCGTCCCCCACCCCGGCGAAGCCGCGACCGTGGATTCGGGTGGCTGGCACCGCGTCGGAGAGTGGGTGAACCGGCGACCGGCGCTGGTCGCGGCGGTCGCGATCACCGGCCTGGCGGCGCTGGCCACCGGACTGCTCGGCACGCAGATCGGCCTGTCGCAGACCGAGCAGTTCCGGGTGCACGCGGATTCGGTGTCCGGTTATGACATTGTGGCCGCACACTTTCCGGCCGGCCTGACCAACCCCACGCTGGTCATCGCGCCCACCGCTTCGCGGGTGCCGCAGGCGATCAGGGCCACGCCGGGCGTGGTGTCGGCGACCGATTCCGGGCGCTCGGCGTCCGGGCTGACGAAGTGGTCGGTGGTGATCGACGCGCCACCCTCCTCGGGGCGGGCGTTCAACACCATTGCGGCACTGCGCGATACGACGAAGGCCGCCAGCCCCGGGGCGCTGGTGGGCGGGCCCGATGCGCAGGCTCTCGACGTCCGCGACGCCGCCACCCGCGACCGCCGCCTGTTGATCCCGGCGATCCTCGCGGTCATTCTGGTGGTGCTCTACGTCCTGCTGCGCTCCGCACTTGCGCCGCCGACGCTGCTGTCGGCCACCATTCTCGGGGCGCTGGCCGCGCTCGGTATGGGCGGCTGGGCCAGCAGCCATCTCTTCGGATTCCCGGCGCTGGACAACAGCACCCCGCTGTTCGCCTTCCTGTTCCTGGCCGCGCTCGGCGTGGACTACACCATCTTTCTGGTCACCCGCGCCCGCGAGGAGTCAACACGGCGCGGCGCACGCGCCGGTATGGTGGCCGCGGTGTCGGCCACCGGCGGCGTGATCACCAGCGCGGGAATGACCAGTGTGCGGACCACGAAGGTGTCCAGCAGGATGCCGAGGCCGACGATGATTCCCAGCTGGG